>JBEKGV010000467.1:0-4643 GCA_050012615.1 Acetobacteraceae bacterium
CGTGGTTGCCGCCCCCGGTGCCGACATGGCGGCCATCGAGATCGAATTTTTCCGTGGCGAGGCCGGCGAGCCCGGCTTCCTCGTAAAGTTGCTCGGTCTGGGTCACCTGTTCGGACCAGGTCTTCACCGGGTGGACGTTGACCTCGATCACACCGGGGTCGGGGGTGACCGAGAAATGGGTCAGCCGTTCGTCCTCTGGCGGCAGATAGCCTTCCAGGACGACGCGCCGGCCGGTTTCCTCGGCTGTCTCCTCGATGGCGGCGAGCAGGTCCAGCCAGTCCTCGACAGCGAACAGCGGCGGCAGGAACACATGCATCTTGCCGTCGCGCGGTTCCACCGCCAACGCGGTTCGAACCAGGCCGGGTTCGTCCTGCCCGATCACGGGAAGCTTCTGGGCTATGGGCCTGAAGCCCTCGATGCCACCGTCGTGCGTCGCCAGGTCCTGAAGTCGCCGATGCTGATATGCCTGGCGGGGCGGCAATGGCGCACGCTCCGCGAACGGATCCGGTTCGATTTGCGCTTCGATCGTGTCGGGGTTGGCCCAAGGAATGCCCTCCAGCGGCAGGCGGAGGCCGATGGGGGAGTCGCCGGGGACCAGGAACAATTCGCCGGCACGGAAGAACCAATTGCCGGACTGCCATCGGCGCGAGCCGTCCTCGATCACCCGCCGCAGCGGCAACACGCTGCCGACCGCGATGTGAGGACCCTGGGCAAATACTTTGGCCAGTCGCGCGCGTTCCAGCGGGTCCAGCAGTTTCGAGTCCTCGGCCAGCACGTTCGCGGGCAGCCGGTGTTCGCGCCAGAGGTAGTAATGCGTGTCCTCATGGGCGGGGATGACGAGGGCCGGGTCGATCTGCAGCCGTTCGGCGAGACGGCCGGCGAAATCGGCGGCGTCGGAAGGCGTCGCCCCGTCTGAGTCGTCCTCCGCCGCGAACAGCGCCTGATCGCGCCACACCGGCTCCCCGTCCGCGCGCCAGAGGCAATGAAAAGCCCAACGAGGGAGCTGCTCGCCAGGGTATTGCTTGCCCATGACGTATTGCAGGGCGGCGCCGGAGGTCCAGCGCGTCATCAGGCGGCGCAACAGGCGATCCGCGTAAGCTCGCTTGGTGGGGCCGGTGGCATCGGTGTTCCACTCGGGCGAGTCGAGGTCGGTGGCGGAGACGAAGGTCGGTTCGCCGCCCATGGTCAGCCGCACGTCGCCGCGGGCAAGCGAGCGGTCGACCGCGCCGCCTTTGTCCAGGATCGCCCGCCATTGGTCCTCGGTGTAAGGCCTTGTGACCCGCGGCGTTTCCAGGATTCGCCGTATCGTCATCTCGACGCTGAACGTCGTTTCGCATTTTTCCACGAAGCCGCTGATCGGCGCGGCGGAGGTGGGGTCGGGGCTGGCGGCGAGCGGGATATGGCCCTCGCCGCACAGCAGGCCGGAGGTCGCGTCGAGCCCGATCCAGCCCGCGCCGGGCAAATAGACTTCGGCCCATGCGTGCAGGTCGGTGAAGTCGCTGGTTGGACCTTGCGGCCCGTCGAGCGGCCGAATGTCGGGGGCAAGCTGCACCAGATAGCCCGACACGAAGCGGGCGCCGAAGCCCAGATTGCGCAGCAATTGCACCAAGAGCCAGGCCGAGTCCCGGCAGGAGCCGCGGCCGTTCGTCAGCGTCTCCTCGGGCGTTTGCACGCCCGGCTCCATGCGCACGACGTATTCGATTTGCTTTTGAATGCTCTGGTTGAGTTCGGTCAGCATGGTGACCGTATGCCTCGGCTCACGCGGGATGCCGGCGAGCAGCGCGGCCAGCTCCGGGCCTGGCGTTGAGGCTTTGAGGAACGGGGCGAGTTCGTTGTCCAGGGTGTGGTCGTAAGTGAAGGGCCAGGTCTCGGCGTCGGTTTCGAGGAAGAAATCGAATGGATTGATGGTCACCATGTCGGCGATCAGATCAACGGTGACGTCGAAATGGGTGACTCGTTCCGGGAAAACGACACGGGCGAGGTGGTTGCCCTGCGGATCCTGCTGCCAGTTCAGAAAATGCGGCTGGGGTTCGACTTTAAGTTCGTAGGACAGGATGGGCGTGCGCGCATGCGGAGCGGGCCGCAGACGGATGGTTTGCGGGCCGGGTTGGACGAGCCTGTCGTACTGATACGACGTGCGATGGGTGAGGGCGACGTGAAGGGGCATTTATCGCTCAGAGGGCAGGAGGAGGGCCGTGTTACGTTGCGCCGCACAATGATGATCTGCAAGGCGGCATAACCCGCGCACGAACCGCGGCAGCAGGGCTAGGGTATCGCGGTAGCGAAATGAGGCGCGGGGGCACCAAATCAAGACCGTCCAAACGGTCACGATGCAAGGATTCCTCTTATCCGGGGTTTGAAGGTCACATTCGACCGAATAATTGTGACCGATCAGTGTCCCAGCGAGATCGTAGACCGGACGGACGCCAACGTAATCATGGGTGTTCACATGTTGTATCAGAGCCGCTTCCAAAATTTTCCAGTCTTGCTGAGTGAAGCCGTAACCAAGAAATGCCTTGGATTTATCATTTTTGGATTTGAAGGCTAATAGGTAGTGGGTGATCTTCGTATGAGCCACGGTGCAATTTCGCGCCCGTGGCACCTTGGCCATGCTTAAACCGGCGTTACGAGCGTCATCGCGACCGTCTCGACAACTCGGATCGGCTCAAAGAACTCGACGGTGTAAGATTTAAAGTCGGGATAAATGTCAACAATCGTCCCGATGGCCCCGGCGGGCAGTGACAACTCATCGCGCTTGTAATCATTCACCAGCTTCACATCCGAGTATTCCGGTAAGATCGGTGCCTCCTTGATTTCGTCCATCGCGGCTCTCCTGATCTATTTGCCACCAAAAATGGATGGTACTGCGTGATTTGTCAATAGAAAGAACCACTTGGCAGTCGACTACATTATGATGCGCCACACAATCGGCGCCCGCAAGGCGCGATGGGAGCGTTATGACGCTACCTCGGTGGAATGGATGGCGCGCCAGACGCGTTCGGGCGTCACCGGCATCTCGATATGCGTCACGCCGAACTCCGACAGCGCGTCCACAACGGCGTTGACCACCGCGGCCAGGGCTGGCGTCGTTCCGCCCTCGCCGCCGGGCCGGATGCCATAGCGATGACTCGTCGCGGGCACCTCGATCAACTCGCAGTCGAAGAACGGCAGATCGTCCGCCCTGGGCATGGCGTAATCCATGAAGGAAGCGGTCAATAATTGTCCGTTTTGAGGATCGTAATGACACTGCTCGATCAGGGCCTGGCCGATGCCTTGCGCGGCGGCGCCATGAGCCTGGCCATGCAGAATCATCGGATTGACCGCGAGGCCGACATCGTCGACGCCCGACCAACGCTCCAATGTTACCTGTCCGGTCTCCGGATCGATCTCAACCTCACAAACATGCGTGCCCGAGGGAAATCCGCCAACGGAAACGGTCTCATCGCCGACGCCATCGAGCTTGCCTCGCAGCTCCTCCGGAAGATCGTTTCGGCTGGAAGCCGCCTTTGCCACGTCGAAGATGCCGACACGGCGGTCGGTTCCCGTGACGGTGAAAACACCCCGCGAGAAGTCGATGTCCGCGACGCTGACTTCCAGCAGATGCGCGGCGATCGCTTTGCCTTTTTCGATGATCTCGTCGGAAGCGAGGCCGATGGCGAGGCTGGCGATCCGCATCGAACGGCCGGAATGGGAGCCGCCGCCGGCGGTCACTCGGTCGGTGTCGTGCGCGACGAAATCGACGCTGTCGAAGGGCACGCCCAGGAATTCGGTGAGCAGCTGAGCGAAGCTGGTCTCGTGGCCCTGGCCGCTGTTCATCGTGCCAAGCACCAGCTCGACCCGGCCCTCCGGCGCGACGGTGATTTCGGCGCGTTCGCGAGGAAAGCCGCCGGCGCCTTCGATGTAATTCGCGAATCCGATGCCGCGCAGCAGGCCGCGCGCGCGGGACCCGGCCTTGCGCGCCGCGAAACCTCTCCAATCAGCGAGGGCCAGCGCGGCGTCCATGCCCCTTTCATATTCGCCGTTGTCATAGATGATGCCGACACCGTTGGTGTAGGGCATCGACTCGGCGGGTATGAAGTTACGACGACGCAACGCGACGCGGTCGAAACCACATTGTGCCGCCGCCATATCGATAAGCCGCTCGATGACGTAAATCGCTTCCGGTCTGCCGGCGCTGCGATAGGGCGTCGTTGGCGGCGTATTGGTCAGAGCGGCGAGGCCGCGGAAATGGACCGCCGGAATGCGATACACTCCCGACATGATACCAAGGCCCTTGCGCAACGGTATGAACGAGATGGTGTGCGCGCCGACGTTACTGAGATTGGTGCCGCGTATGGCGAGAAACCGGCCTTCGGCGTCGAGCGCGAGCTCAGCCTCGACGGTGAGATCGCGGCCCTGATAGTCGCTGAGGAATGATTCGCTTCGATCGCCGGGCCATTTGACGGGCCGCCCGATCCGGCGAGCGGCCCAGGGGAGGAGGGCGTATTCAGGGAAGAAGAAATTCCGGGTGCCGAAGTTGCCACCCATGTCGCCGCACAGCGCGCGAAACCGTTCTGGAGGCAAACCAAATATATTGGCAAGATCCTGCCGCTCCTTCACGACCCCGGTGCCGCTGCCGGCGTATAGTGTGCAGCAACCGGTCG
>JBEKGV010000468.1:0-4642 GCA_050012615.1 Acetobacteraceae bacterium
CGCTCTGTTCGAGGCGCGGCATGGCTGCGTCGTCCACTCGGTTTACTCCAAGTTCAATGCGTCCGCTCCGGCGCCCGCCAACACGCTCGCCCAGGCTGTGGGGGAAGTGGATTTTTTGATTACCGGGCTTGGCGATTGAGGCTCTTGTTCGACGTGCAGTTTGCATGACGGCATCAGCTTCGAACAGCTTGGCAAACGAGCGGTGGTGCTGTGCACCGAACCGTTCGAGGTGACAGCGCGCAACATCGCCCGCATCATGGGGCTGCCGACCTATCCGTTCCTGATGGTCCGGCATCCGATCGGCAGTTGCACTTTGCCGGAACTCAAGGAACGGGCGGAGACCGCCTATCGCCAGGCGCTGCCAATATTGTTGCAGGACTAAGCCAATATTTCCGGGGGAAGCATGGCCGGAGGAGATGGATGTTGAACAGGCTAAGTAACCTCCCCTAATGTGCATGTGGAGGCCAGCGATGGACCAGGACCGCGTGTACGACCGTGATATCTGCGGCTGGGCCGAGCAGCAGGCCGCCGCATTGAGAAGTCTCGCGTCCAGGGCGGACCTGCCAAACGAACTCGACCTGCTGAATGTCGTCGAGGAGATCGAGGACGTGGGGATCAGCCAGCTTCGCTCCGTCAGCAGCTTCATGCGGCTGATTACCTCGCACCTCATCATGATCGCGGCGGATGCCGATGCTGACTCGATCGGCCACTGGACACGCGAAGTGGCGGCCTTTCGTGGCGAATTGATCCAGTCCTGGCAACCGAGCATGCGCCAGCGGGTCAATATGGACCGGATCTGGCGCCATGCGGTAGAAGAAGCAACTTTGAAACTATCTACTTATGATCGGAATGGTATCGCTTTCGACCCGAACGAGATCACGGGCCGGCTCGGTTCGGCAAGCTTGGTTGGTGTCGACGATCTCACCGGAGAAAGCTTCAAATTCCATGACCTGGTCGGACGGCTCCGTGCGCGTCTCGTGCCAGAAGCATCCCTTTGAGAACGCGGGCCGGTCAATAGCGCGGGTTCGGGCCGACACCAGCCCCTCTTTCACCCCGTCCATAATCCGCGATACCGTATCCGAACAATCGGAGACGGTTAGAACCGTCGGCGCGGGGAGAACGGACCATGCAAGCAGACTACGTCATCGTCGGAGCCGGTTCAGCCGGCTGCGTCCTGGCCAACCGCCTGACCGAGGACCCCACCACCAGCGTCATCCTGATCGAAGCGGGAGGGCGCGACCGCAATCCGCTCATCCACGTCCCGGCGGGCTTCTTCAAGATGCTCGACCACGACACGCTGACCTGGAAATACCGCTCCGAGCCCGACCCCGGCACCAACGGACGCGCCATCGTCTACACGAGGGGAAAAGTGATCGGCGGATCCTCCTCGATCAACGGCCTCATCTACATCCGCGGCCAACCCGAGGACTACGACCACTGGGCTCAACTGGGCAACCGCGGCTGGACCTGGGACGACTGTCTGCCCTACTTCCGCGCGGCGGAACGCTGGGAGGGCGAGGGCAACGAGGTGCGCGGCAAGGACGGGCCGTTATTCACCTCGAAAATGGACCGGTCGCCGATCTGCGCGGCGGTGGTCGACGCCGGCAAGCAGCTCGGCCTCGAGTATCGCGAGGACGTGAACGACCTGCGGCCTGGCGACGGCGACGGCATCGGCTGGTGCCAGCAAACCAGAGGCGGCCGCCGTCGCGCCAGCACCGCGCGCACTTATCTGCACCCGGCGCTGAAGCGGCCCAACCTCCAGCTCATCACCAACGCAATGGTCCACCGCGTCTTGTTCGACGGAATGCGCGCGACCGGCATCGCTTTCTCCCGCGGCGGCGCCGTCGAGACGGTCGAGGCCACAAGGGAAGTCATTCTGTCGGCCGGCGCGGTCGGCTCGCCTCACATCCTGCAGCTCTCTGGCGTCGGCGATCCGGAACACCTGGGAGGGATCGGCGTGCCCGTCGTGCATGAGCTGCGCGGCGTCGGCCGCAACATGCAGGATCACTACATGGCACGCGTCTCCTACCCGGTGGTTGGCATGTCAACAGCGAATGAACGGTCATACGGCCTGCCGCTCGCCCTCGAGGTGATGCGCTGGATGCTCACCGGCAAAGGCATGCTGAGTTACAGCCCGTCGCTTGTCGCCGCCTCGGTGAAGGTCCTGGAGACGTCGGCGACACCCGACATGCAGGTCACGTTCGCGCCGGGCAGCTTCAAGGGCGGCCAGATTGGCGAGCTCGAGCGCACGCCCGGTCTCAGCGCCGGAGCGTGGCAGATGCGGCCCGTCTCGCGCGGCTACGTCGAGGCCCGGTCGAACCAGCCGGGCGACATGCCGGCGATCAACCCTCGGTACCTGTCGGATGAAACCGACCGGCGCGCGATTATCGGCGGCTTGCGCTTCGCGCGGCGGCTGTTCGACGCTCCCGCGTTGAAACAGTACGTCCGGGAGGAGACCCTGCCCGGCCGTGATATCCAGACCGATGATGAGCTGCTCGATTACGCGAGGCGCAACGGTGGCACCTGCTATCACGCGAGTTGTACCTGCATGATGGGCTCGCACCCGATGAGCGTCGTCGACAGCCAGTTGCGCGTGCATGGGATGGATGGGCTGCGAGTCATTGACGCCTCGGTCATGCCGGCGGTGACCTCGACCAACACCAACGCGCCGACGATCATGATCGCCGAAAAGGGCGCCGCGATCATAAAGGGGGAAACGCGGCAAAGAATGGCGGCGTAACAGCAACCGCCCGAAAGATTGACGTACGGCATTTCAAACACGTCATGGCCCGGCCCCCGCCTTCGCAGGGGTAAACTCGTCCGGGCCACCTGTACCAGCACTGGGCCGCGATCGGTGGCCCGGACGCGTTTACCCCTGCGAAGGCGGGGGCCGGGCCATGACGTGTTTGAAAGGGTGGTCCTACGCCTGACGTCGAACGATCGTCTCGTTTTCGTCGTCTCCCGCCTCGCGGTCCATTTCGGCCGTGCCACGCCCCGAGGCACACATCGCACCCAGGATCGCTCGCGCGGTCGGACCCGTCAGTAATGTCTCGACCGGTGCGGGCAGCCTGAGTCGCCAGTTGGGCCGTTCGGTATCCGTGCCCGGAAGGTTCACGCCAACCCGTGTCGCGGCGAGATCCTCCGCCTGCACGAGCACGAGGTCGCTTGAGGTGGACGCAATGAATTCGTGCGCGCCTCGCATCATCGCGTCGACCGGCGGCTCTCCGGAATCCTGCCGCGCGAGACAGCCCGCGGCGGCCATGGCGTCGGCAAGGACCGCGCGTTCGGCACGCCGCTCCTCCTCCGCGGCCAAGGCGTCCCCCAGCAATCCCAGCGAAGCCCGCTCACGAATATCGGTCCCCTCCAACCAGCCGGCGAGAGGCGGAAGGTCGTGCGTCGACACGCACGCCACCGCGCGCCTGGGGTAAGACGACGGGGATTTGAACCCTCGCCCCTCTCGCTCCAAAAGCAGCACGCGATAACTGAGGATGTCCGCCTCGTTCAGTACGGGACGGAAACCATCCGGCACGGTGCCGAGATCCTCGCCGACCACCATGCAGCGCGCCCGCACGCTCTCCAACGCCACCTGGCCGATAAGATCCTCGAACGGATAGGCTACGTAAGCTCCCTCCGCGCCGGTCGCACCTTCGGGGATCCAGAACAATCGCGAGAGGCCCATAGCATGGTCGATCCGCAACACACCGGCGTGGCGCATGTTGGCGGCCAACAACGCCGCGAACGAGGCGAAACCATTTTGCGCGTACCGCAGTGGGAGCGGCGGCGGCAGGTGCCAGTTCTGGCCCTGGGTCGCGAGTGGATCGGGCGGTGCCCCAATCCAGGCACCTCGCGCGAGATCATCCGACCGAGACCAGGACTCCGCGCCGTCCGGCGCCGCGCCGACAGCGAGGTCGCGATACAAACCCAGTTCCAGCCCGGACGCCGCGGCCGCGGCAAGTTGCCGGTCCGCCAGAAACTGTAGATATTGGTGAAATCTCACGCGCTCGGCATGTTCGCTCCCGAACGCCTCGACCGCGTCACTGTCGGGTGAGCGCAAGCAGCCGGGCCATTGGTGCCACGTTTCCGCCGGCCGCGTCTCGGCGATGGCCTGGAATACCGCGAACCGCCAAAGATCGAGGCCGCCATCATCGATAAACCGTCGAAAATCCGGGGTAAGTGGACCGCGCGCCGTGAAAGCGATGAACGACCGTTCCAGTGCCGCCAGCTTCGATGCCCAGACGGCCGAATAAGCCACAGGATCGTTCACCGGCGTCGCGCCGGCGCGGACAGCGATCTCTCGCGTGAAATCGCGGTCGCCCACATCCAAATAGATCGGATCGAGAAACCGCCGGTCGGACGGATGATAAGGGCTCGCCCGTTCGCGATTTTGCGGGAAGAGCATGTGCAGCGGGTTGATCCCGATCGTGGCCGCCCCTTCCCTTGCGGCCACCTCGGCGAGTTTGGCCAGCGTGGTGAAATCGCCGATGCCTTGGTCGTTGTGGCGCCGCAACGCGTAAATCTGGGCTGCGATGCCGAAGCGCCTTTCGCCACGCCGGATCGTATCGGGCAAATAACATCGATGGGGCGCCACGGTGACATGACAAACCGCCTCTGGTGCATCCTCGCGCCAGACGCGGTGTCTCCC
>JBEKGV010000469.1:0-4627 GCA_050012615.1 Acetobacteraceae bacterium
ATCTGGTCATAATGTTCAGGCGGCAAATAGCCTTGCGAGTGAAACGCCAACGCCTGCTGCGATCGCATCATGATGGCGTCGATGAAGCCGCGCAGCAGCATCACCATCGCCAGCAGCGTGTACATGATCCCGATATGCTTATGGTCGACGCTGGTGATCCACTCCCGCCAAAGATAGGGCAGCCACCCCTTTAAAACGACCCACGCCAGGACGCCGACGATCGCCACCGCGACAATTCCGGATGCGACCAGCGGGATTGGCTGGTCGAACGGAATAGCAGACCAGGAGAGTTTGCCGAACACGTTCACTGGCCCGACCGCAATTGCCCCGACCGCGGGGAGACGCTCGAATTGGCCTGGTCGCCGCGCGGGCCCGGTCCCGGCGGCAGCTCTTGTGAAACGATCCTCTGGAACAGCCGCGGATCGGCGGCGCGGAAGGTGAACGGCGGAACGTTGATGCTCTGTTGGGTCAGGGCGACGTAGCTCGTGTCATCGAGCGTTGGGCCGCTGCCGCGAGTTGTTTCGATCCAGGCAGCGAATTCTTGCGCCGGCACCGCTCGCACGTCGAAATGCATGTCCGAGAAGCCGTCCCCGTCATATTGGCTCGACAGCCCCAGGAAAGTGCCTGGTTCGTCCGCGCGAAGGTTCAACTGAGTCGCCATGTGATTCATCGTGTAAATCATGCTGCCCAGTTGGGGGATGAAGAAAGCGCTCATGACGCTGCCGGACGTAAGCGAGAAATGCACCGGGACGCCGGCCGGAACCACGAGTTCATTCACGCTCGCGATCCGCTGGCTCGGGTAGATGAACAGCCACTTCCAATCCAATGAGACGGCCTGGATCTCGAGCGGCGCCGCGTTCGATGCCAATGGCACCTCAGGATCGAGATCATGCGAGCCGATCCAGGCCACGCCGCCCAGAAGAATGATCACCAGCAGCGGGATAGACCAGACGATGAGTTCGATACGGCCGGAATAAGCCCAGTACGGCAGGTAGGTTGCTCGCGTGTTCGACGCCCGGAACCACCAGGCGACGGCGAGGGTCGCGATGATCGTCGGGACAACGATCGCCAGCATGATCGCGACGGAGTCGATCAGGATCGTCTCCTCCGCCAGCCCGATGGGCCCGCGCGGGTTCAGGACGGCCGGCTGACATCCGGTCAGCACCAGCGGCGCCAGTACGGCCGCACGGACCTTGGCGAACCTCCCGGTTCCGGCTCTTCCCAACTTCAGGCGATATTGTTTCTGGGCTGACACCATGATGCGCCAGGCTCCCGTTAATCGGCTGGGAATGCAAAGGTGGACCAGGGCCAATGCGAGTGCAACCCGTTCCGTTCCACCCGTTCCGTTCCATGACACGACCGTGAATGTAGCACTGCGAAACGAGTTTCGGCCGCCACCCCTCCCACTTAGCTAACGCCCTGTCGTCTTTGCCCAAGATATGTCTCCAGCACGCGCGGATCGCGCGCCAGATCGGAGGCCGCTCCTTCGGCCGCGACTTCGCCCATCTCCAGCACGTAGCCGTAATCGGACACCTGCAGCGCCGCGCGTACGTTCTGCTCCACGAGCAGGATCGCAATGCCGCTCCGGCGAAGATCGGCGAGCACCCGGAAGATCTCGCGCACCAGCATCGGCGCCAGCCCGAGGCTCGGCTCGTCCAGCAACAGCAGTCGTGGCCGGCCCATCAATGCGCGCCCCAGAGCCAGCATCTGCCGCTCCCCGCCCGACAAAGTCGCGGCGTATTGACGGCGGCGTTCCTCAAGCCTCGGGAAGATGGTGAATACCTCGCGCATCGACGGTCGCGCATCGCGCTCACCCGCGCGCCGGCGCGGGTAAAAGCCGAGCAGCAGATTGTCCTCGACACTCATATCGGTGAACAGCGCACGCTGTTCCGGCACCAGCACGGCCCCCGCCGCGACCAGCGCCTCGGTGTCGCCGGCCTGTGCACCAAGATAGCGAACCGTACCGCCACGCCGAGGCAGCAAGCCCATCACCGCGCTCATCAGAGTGGTCTTGCCCGCGCCGTTCGGCCCGACGATGGCCACGATCTGGCCTTCCCGCACCGACAGGCTGACCCCGTGCAGGACCTCCACGTGGCCGTAGCCGGCACGCAGCGCGTCCAGCCGCAACAATGGTTCAGTAACGTCCCGCGTCATGCCGTGACGCCGCCAAGATACGCTTCCATGACGGCCGGATCGGACTGCACCCGTTCCGGCGGGCCCTCGGCGATTTTCTGACCGAAGTCCATGACCACCACGCGATTGGCGAGTTGCATGACGAAGTCCATGTCGTGCTCCACCAGCAGTACGCCCATGCCCTCCGCGCGAAGCTGCCGCAGCAGTTCGGCGATCAGCTGCTTTTCCGGCAGCCGCAGCCCGGCGGCGGGTTCGTCCAGCAACAACAGACGCGGGCGCAGGCACAGAGCACGGGCGATCTCCACGATGCGCTGCTGACCCAACGGCAAATCACCCGCGGGCATATCCAGCACAGGGCGAAGCCCGAGGCGGACGGCCTGCACTCGGGCCTCGCCGAGCAGCCGCGCTTCCTCGACACGCTCCAGCCTGGACATCGCGCGCAATACACCGGCCTGCCCCGACAGATGCGTCCCAAGAGCGATGTTCTCCAGCACGCTTCGGGACGGCAGCAGCTTCACGTGCTGGAACGTGCGCGCGATGCCCAGGGCGGCGATGCGCCGCGGCGGCAAATTCCCGGCAGGCGCGCCAAACAGGCGGATGGTGCCCGAACTGGGTGGGAGCACCCCGCTGATCAAATTGAATAACGTCGTCTTGCCAGCGCCATTCGGGCCGATCAGAGCGACGATCTCGCTTGCATGGACCGAGAAGCTGACGTCGCGGGCCGCCGCGAGCCCTTCAAAGTTGCGCGAAACCCCGTCCAGCGAAAGCAGTTCCGCCCTGGGATCGGCCATGCCGGGCCCGCCGGTGCGGACGATGGCCGGCTTCGGCGGTTCCTTTTGGGTGTCCTCGATCGTGCGGTCGCTCGTCGCGGGACGCCGCGGCATCAGGCGTGAAAGCAACGGCAGAAGCCCCGACGGCGCGCGCTGCAGCAGCACGATCACGACGAGGCTGAACACCAGAGCCTCGAAATCTCCGGCGCGCCCGGTAATCCGAGGGATCCAGTCGGTAAACTGATCGCGCAGCACCACGACCAACGCCGCGCCCAGAGGTGCCCCCCAGAGCGATTCCGAACCGCCGATGATGACCATGAACAGGTAGTCGATACTGGCACCCAGGTTGAACGGTGTGGGGCTGACGAAACGCTGGAAGTGAGCGAACAAAAATCCAGCGATTCCGGCGTACAACGCGGCGATCACGAACACAGAGCGGCTCAGGCGAACGGTGTCGATCCCGACGCTCTCGCCCATCAGCCGGGCGCCATTCAGCGTGCGGATCGCCCGCCCCATTCGGCTGTTCAGCAAATTCGCCGAGAGCGCCATCACGATCGCGGTCACGGCCAAAATGACGCCGAGGTTGACCCGCGGATTCTCAGCCGAAAGCCGGCCGACGCGGAGCGGCGGAATGTCACCAATTCCGTTAAAGCCGTGCAGCATGGGCAGGGTGCCGAACAGCGAGAAGAAGCTGATGCCCCACGCCACCGAAACCAATGCCAGGAAATGACCTGACAGCCGCGCCGTGATCAGTCCGAGAAGCCACGCGATCACGCCGGTGACGGCAAGTCCGGCGAAGAGGCCGGCGAGCGGCGGCGCACCTCCGTAGCGGGTCAGTAACGTGGTGGTATAGGCCGCGAGGCCGACAAACGTCGCCTGCCCGAACGAGGTCTGTCCGCTGATGCCTGTCAGCAGCACGAGTCCCAGAGCGACCAGCGTGGCCAGGCCGACATAGCCAAATAGCGTGACATAGAAAGCCGGGAGCATCGCCGGTGCAACGAACACGGCAATGATTGCCGCGGCGGCTATGAGCCAATGTTTCGCCAACGGTTGGCGTCACCTCGTCATGGCCCGGCTTGTCCGGGCCACCTGAACCAGTACCGTGCGGCGACAGGTGGCCCGGACAAGCCGGGCCATGACGGCATTTGGCTGGCCCGCATCATTTGTTCGAGGAAATGTCGGCGATACGAAAGGGGGCATCCCGGCCATCACGCCCTGTCCTCCGGGGATCCGCCGCGCAGCGACAGCCAGACCAGCACCGGAACCAGCAAGGTGAAAACAATGACCTCGCGATACGCGCTGGCCCAGAAACTCACGAGCGACTCCAGCACGCCCACCAACACCGCCCCCGCGGCAGCCATCGGATAAGAGACCAGCCCGCCCATGATCGCCGCCACGAAGCCTTTGAGGCCGATGTCGAACCCGGCGTCATACGTCAGCGGCGTTACCGCGCCGATCAGCACCCCCGCCAGAGCCGCGATGAACGACGCCAGACCGAACGCCAGCGCACCAGTCGTGCCGGCGTCTATCCCGACCAGACGCGCGCCAAGCCGGTCGGAGGCCGTCGCGCGCAATGCCTTCCCATGGATCGTGGCGCCAAAGAACCACCGCAAACCCGTTACCAGCACAGCGCAGCACACCAACACCGCCAGCGATTGTCCGGAAACGCTCAATATGCCCAGTTCGAAGCTGGCATCCGTAAGGGTTGGGGCACTGGCTTCCTC
>JBEKGV010000470.1:0-4626 GCA_050012615.1 Acetobacteraceae bacterium
GTTGCTCTAGCAGCCTGTCGGACTTGAGGCTTGGCGGCCCGGTTGATTCCACATTAGAATCGTAACGTAGATTCGCGCCCGCCTCCGGAACATTTCCCCCTGGCCAATTTCCGCCCAACCGATCGCACGACCGGTTTCCTTCTGCCTCCATCGATCGACGAGTGGCTGCCGCAAAGGCACCTTGCCCGGTTCGTGGCGGAGGTCATCGATGGCCTCGACCTGACCGCGATAAGCAAAGCATATCGCGGCACCGGTTCCGCCTCCTACCATCCAGCACCTCTGTTGGGCTTGTTGGTTTACGGATACGCGACGGGGGTGTTTTCCAGTCGCAAGCTGGAACGAGCGACCCACGACTCCGTGGCGTTCCGCTTCATCGCGGCGAACGATCATCCCGACCACGACACGATCGCCACGTTCCGGCGGCGGTTTCTTCCCGAGATCGAGGCACTGTTCGTGAAAGTCCTGCTTCTGGCCCGCGAGATGGGCGTGCTCAGACTGGGCACGGTCGCGCTGGATGGGACCAAAGTGCACGCCAACGCCAGCCGACACAGCGCTTTGTCGTACGAGCACGCCGGTAAGATCGAGGCACAACTGAAGGCCGAAGTGGCCGACCTGCTGGCAAGAGCCGAGGCGGCGGATCAGACCAATATTCCCGACGGTATGTCGATACCAGAGGAACTGGCCCGGCGTGAGGACCGGCTGGAAAAGCTCGCGGCGGCCCGAACGAAGATCGAGGCGCGCGCCAAGGAACGTTTCGTGCGCGAACTGGCCGAGCATGAGGCGAAGCTGGCGGAGCGGGCGGCGAAAACCGCCGTCACGGGTAAGAAGCCCGGCGGCAAAGCACCTCCGCCTCCGGTCGAGGGGCCGCTCCCCACGGATCAGATCAATCTGACCGACGAGGAGTCACGCATCATGCCGGTAGCGGGAGGTGGCTTCGAGCAGTGCTACAACGCACAGGCGGCGGTGGCGGCGGACAGTCTGCTGGTGATCGCCGCGAATGTGGCTCAGGCGCCGAATGACAAACAGCGGATCGAACCGATGCTGAATGATATCGATACGCTGCCTGATGAACTGGGCAAAGTGGGCACGTTGCTGGCGGACACTGGCTATTTCAGCGCGGCGAACGTGGCCGCGTGCGAGGCGGCCGGGATTGATCCACTGATCGCCATGGGCAGACAACCCCATCATCCGCCGTTGAGTGAGCGGTTCGCCGATGTGCCGGCGCCGCCCGTGAACCCAACACCGGTGGAAGCCATGGCGCATCGACTGAAGACGACGAAGGGCCGGGACCTCTATACCTTGCGCAAACAAATCCCGGAACCGGTGTTCGGCATCATCAAATCAGTGATGGGCTTCCGGCAGTTCATGCTGCGCGGGATCGGCCGGGTTCGCGGCGAATGGAGACTTGTGACAATGGCCTGGAACATCAAGCGGATGTTCGTCCTTTGTCCACAACAGTGAGGCGGAAACAGTCATTTACGGTGCGATCGGACGCGCCAGAGGTCGAGAACAGACCTCGTGGCGAGGGATGCAACGGCGTTGACCACACTCCACTGTCGACAGCCCCGGTCAGCGTAATTCACCCGCCGTACCGCCGGCCAGACGGAAAACCGAGTCCGTCAGGCTGCTAGTAGGCCGGAGTCGATGTCGACAAGCGAGCCCCATCGCCGTGCCAGCCATGGGCCGAGTTCGTCCTCGGTCGCCAGCGCAGCGAGCGCCGCGGTGATGACGATCGCGGGCGATGTGCTGCCCGCTCGCAGCGCCACCTCCGCGAAAAGGCGGGGCGGGACCTTGGCCTTCACATGCGTCGTCTTCGGTCCGGCGGTGAGGCCCGGTTGATCTATGCTGTGCGGCGTGAGCAGGCGGGTCTTGGCGGTGGTCGGGCGAGGCCCGCAAGTGCGTGGACCGGGTTTCGGTTGGCGGACTGTCATGGTGGCCTCCAGAACCACGTAGCGCTAAAGTCCATGACACCGGAAGGGCATATCGTGGGAGTGTCTGATGAAGATCCGGTAAAGTCGGCGTGTGAGACCCCCCAGCCGGCCGGACCGTAGCCGACCAAATGGCCGAGGATGAGCGGTTAGCGAATGAGGACGACGGCCCGAAGGATGGGAAAGATCGGTACAATCGCGCTGCCCGAACCGGCGCAACAGGTGAGCGTCCGCCTGGACGCGAGTTGCGCTGCTTCAAGGCTCTCGGTCCAGGGCACCAGACGCGCATCAACGCGGTGTTGCCGACATTTGTCAGGGCAAGGGAATGGGTGGAGATTAGGCAAGATTCGGGAAAGCGATGATTCAAACATATCAATTCATACTTGCTTGGGAGAGTCGTGATGCTTGAAGTTTTCAAGACCGCGGAAGTTCGTGGGGATCGACATCAATTAAGCGAGTTGGTGACTCAAATCACCGAAAAGCCGGCAGTAGGCTGGCACCGCAATCGCAACCGCGAACCGCCCAAAATGCCGAAGCTACGCGCCGGTCACGAGGTTGCCGTGTTTCGTTGCGAAAAAGAGCCCGAATGGCCAACAGCTGATTTATTCATATTGGGAGATGGAAACTCCTTGAAAGTGACGAATATTGTGCCGGTTAGCGTCCCATAACTTTCCCGCAATCAGTATAACATGATTCTTGATGACTTTGTGTCACAGAACATCCAGTCGCACGCGAAGGACCTGAAACTTACCGTAAATCTGACGGCAGACCGACGCCCTATAACAGACTGGATGTCAAGCGAATCTGCGAAGCTCTTGGCAACCTATTCAAGGTCGGCCAACCGCACGATAACGCACCCAAGTGACGAGGATTTGTGGCGAAACTTTCTGATTCAAGCCCATCTCGATCGAACGAACCTGGATACAGAAACGCTGTTCAGATGGTTAACCGAAGAGGAGGGATGGTTAGAAGACAGGGCACGGGAACTTACCATCGAGTTTGAATTTGCATTAAGTCTTCTGAACGATTACGATCAGCGCAGGGAAAACCATGACAAACCGCGATGATTGGCCTCACCGCAGCTGCACGTCGCCTCGTCGCGGCCACATCGCCCGTTCTCTGCATTGATACATGTTCATTGTTGGATTTAATACGAGACCCAACGCGCTCGAAGTTTGAAAGGCGCCACGCGGACGCGGCACTGCATTTAGTCGCCCGTGCTGAGACAAGACCGGCAACCTTGATGATCGTTCTAACAGAGCAGGTTATCAATGAACTGGACACGAATTTAGACAACGTTACGGCTGACGGAAAGAGTGCGATTGAACGGATAAATTTGTCACTCGAGCTCTTTAAAGCCTACGGGTTATTGTCGAGTCTGCCGAGTCCCGCTGTGGATCCAGCAGCATTTGTAGATGCTGCGAAAAGTATCATTCAGCGTTTTAGACGAGTGGCCATTATCACGAAGGGGTCCGCAGCGAGCCAAAGACGAGCATGGGGCAGAGTCAGTGGCCCACGTGCTCCCGCACGGAAGGGAAAGGAATCTGCCAAAGACTGTGTGATAATCGAGAACTACCTTCAACTGATTTTGGAGGCGCGGGCGCAGGGACTTACCGAGAAAGCGCTGCTCCTTACAAGTAATACCGCCGATTATGCGGATGCTCCTTCGCATAGACTCCACCGCGATCTCGAACCGGACTTTGACAGTGCGGGTTTGGAATTCGCCTCAGACTTTGTGAGAGCACGCTATTCAATTTGAATTACTTACCGACGAGTCTTCAGAGCGAACTGACGTCGCATGATAACAGGGCTGTTTCCGTCACGATGTCGAAATAGGACTTGACTTTAGCCCCCCACCGCCAACGGATGATGCGCCTCCACCAGCTTCCGCAATCTCTCCGCCAGCACGTGCGTATAAATCTGTGTCGTCGCGATATCCGCGTGCCCCAGCAGCATCTGCAAACTCCTCAAATCCGCCCCGCGCGCCAGCATATGAGAAGCGAACGAATGCCGCAGCACATGCGGCGACACACGCGCCGGATCGATCCCCGCCTCGATCGCCACTTGTTTCAGCAACAAAAAGAACGCCTGCCGCGTCAACGGCCGGGCCGGATCCCGCCCGGGAAACAACCATCGCACCCGCTTGTCCGACAACGCCACCAGCTCCGAGGCCGCGTCTTTGGCAGCATCCGACAGCGGCACCATCCGCTCCTTCCCGCCCTTCCCTCGCACCATCACCAGCGCCGCGTCTCCCGCCAACGCCATCCGAGGCAGCGACACCAACTCGCTCACCCGCAGACCTGTCGCATACAAAATTTCCAACGCCGTCCGCGCCACGACCCCCGGCCGTCCGGGCACGCGACCGGCGGCGGAGAGCAGCGCATCGACCTCGTCCTCCGACAAATACTTCGGCAGCAGCCCGGGTAATTTCGGCGAATCCAGCAACCCGGTCGGATCGTCGGTCCTGATCTCCTCCCGCAACAAAAACCGATGGAACTGCCGCAACGCCGACAACCGCCGCGCCGCCGAACGAGGCTTCAGCCCCTGCGTGCCAAGGCTCGCCATATATCCGCGCAACGTACCCGCCGACGCGCACGCCACGCCCTCACCTCGGCCCATGGCGAATTCAGCGAAATCGGTCAGGTCGCGGTCATAGGCGAGCAGCGTGTTGCGCGCCGCCCCCCGCTCGGCGACGAGC
>JBEKGV010000471.1:0-4607 GCA_050012615.1 Acetobacteraceae bacterium
TGGAGAAGTGCCAGGCGCACATGTGACGACTTAGATGATTGCAGTCAGGCAGGAGTGCTCGGTCACGTTTTTATTTTAAGAAAAGCAGGCATTTGACTTGCAAGCCAGATCCACTCCTTAGTGCGCGTGCGCGCGAGAAACGGACGGCCTATAGGCTCGGAATGAGTTGGACATTTTCTCACTCCATTTCTCACTTTGGCATTTTCCGGCCCCTATTGATCGTGACTATCTTATTATCAACACGGGTGCGGGTGCGGAGAATCGAACTCCGACTTCAGCCTTGGGAAGGCCGCGCGCTACCTTTACGCCACACCCGCGGAAAAGGTCATTCGATACCACCCACCAGCCCGTTCAACCGTGGGCGTTGATCTTCTCGACCAGGACCTTCTTGGCGGCGGTGCCGACAACCTGTTCGCGAACCGTGCCGCCCTTGAAGAAGAGAAGGGTGGGGATATTGTAAATCCCGTATTGCTGGGCCAGTTGCTGCTCCTGGTCGACGTTGACCTTGACGATCTTGACCTTATCGGGCAGCTCCTTGGCCACTTCGTCCAGCAACGGAGCGATCATCTTGCAGGGGCCGCACCATTCGGCCCAGAAATCGACCAGCACCGGGCCCGTCTTGCTGGCCTCGATGACGTCGATCGCGAAGCTTTGGTCGGTGACAGGTTTGGTGTTCGTGCTCATCGGACGCTCCGTGAAGTTGGGGAGGAAGGTGGTCGCACCACGCGGTCCGGTCAAGACTCTCCGGGCTCTCCCGCGGGGCTGCCCCCCGGTTCATGCGGATCAAGCAACGCGTCCGGCAGCACCGAAACACGCGCTTCCCGCGTCCAGATCAAAGCACACCGAACCTGCCTCCCCTGGAATATCGTCCGCAACACGGCGCGGTAGCTGGCCATCTGGCGCAGATAGGCCAACGGTGTGGCCTCCACCGTCACCGGAGGCCGCCGGTTGGTCTTGTAGTCGGCGATCAAAACGCGATCCGGCAGAACCACCAGCCGGTCGACGAGCCCGCCCACCACGACATCGCCGACAACTCCGGTCAACGGAACGTCGGCGCGGCTTCCCGCACCGAACAGCGGGGCGAGAATCGGGTGATGCAAGATCGCCATCACCTCGCCGGCTATCACGGGAGCGGCTTCGGCCGGCAACTCGTTGCCGAGCCGCAGCAAAAACCGCAGCGCCGCGGTGTGCCGCTCGGCCTCTGGCAGCGCCGGTAGATGCTGCAGCAGGCTATGGGTCAGCTGACCGCGGCGAAACCGGTCGGCACCCTCCTCTACCCGATGCAGCGGCGAGGCGCTCGGCGGGACTGACCCAAATTCCACCCCTTCTGGGCGGCTCGGCGCCAGGGGCATCGGTCGATGCGGTTCCGGCGCAGGAGGCCTTGCCAGAAAATCGGGAGGATGAACGATGTCAAATCGGGTCTCGATGTGCTGTTCCACATCGTGAGGAATTGTCTGTGGCGACTCGTGACGAGCAACCAGTCCTTCCGCCGTTTCAACGAGGCGAGAAAACCCACGCATGATCATGTTGTACCAACACGCGTCGCTCGGCGTGCCGTGTTTTGGTTTCGCGCCGCATACGACGAGCCGATCCTCGGCCCGCGTCAGCGCGACATAGAGCAAGCGATTGTGTTCCTCACTTCGAGCCTGCCGCACGATGTCGCGGATACGCCGTGTGCTGACACAGTGAAATTCCTGGCGCGGCGCCCAGATCGGGACCGACCAGCCGGTGGCGGGATCGTCTACCCACAGCAGCGTGTCGTCATCCTTGGGCAGATTCGTCGTGTCGGGAAGGATGACCAGCGGGGCCTGCAGTCCCTTCGCTCCATGAACGGTCAGGATACGCACCTGATTGCCAGCGGCCGCTGGCTCGCGCTTGATTTCAGCGCCCGAGCGCCGGAGCCACTGCAGAAAGCCTTGTAACGATGGCGGATGGATCTTCGTATAGCCCAACGCGGCATTGAGGAGTTCGTCGATGGGTTCCACCGCCTCCGCGCCCAGTCGCGCGAGCAATTTCGCTCTTCCGCCCTGTGCGCCCAGGGCCTCGGCAAGCAAAGCGTGCGGCGACACATAATCGACCCGGCTGAGCAGCGTACTGAAGAACAGCCAGGCGCGCGACCAGCCGGGTGTTTCGTTGTGACGATCTCGCAACACTTCCCATAGAGGACGCGTTCGGCCGATCCCCAGCGCCATGAGATCGTTATCGTCGAGTCCGCCAAGCGGGCTGGTCAGCAGGCAGGCGAAAATCAGATCATCCTGTGGCAGCAACAAAGCATCGCACAATGCCACGAGGTCCTGCACAGCGGGCTGCTCGGTCAGTACCATGCGATCCAGACCCGCGACCGGCACACCGAGCGATTTCAGCGACCGCA
This sequence comes from Acetobacteraceae bacterium, assembly GCA_050012615.1. Lineage (GTDB taxonomy): Bacteria > Pseudomonadota > Alphaproteobacteria > Acetobacterales > Acetobacteraceae > Rhodopila. Next base: position 2,372 of record JBEKGV010000471.1, read on the forward strand.
CCAACGCGGAGGGAAGCGCATCCCGGCGGCGAACCAAAATCATGATATCGCCTGGCCGCAAGGGACGTCCCTTGCTTTCCAGCATCACGGACCCATCGGTCTGGTCGCGGATCCAGCCGGCGAGATCGTCCGCCAGCAATTGGATCGCGGAAATCGCACGTTGGTAGCGCTCCGGCGCGGTCCAGGCGGTTGGCGGTTCAGGGGGCGGAGCCTCGGCCAGCGGCCAAATCTCAACCTGGCCGGCATGCCCGGCGCGAACCGCGCGGTGGGCCAGTGCTTGCTCGGGCGATACCACGCCGGCCGCCGCGAGGGGATCGGCGAACACGGCGTCCACCAGAGCGAGTACCGGTGTCGTAGAACGAAACGACACATCCAGCGGTCTCTCGAGCCAACTCATGCCGGCATCGGTCACTCGTATCCCGAGCGCGCGGCGGGCATCTTCGAAGCTGTCGACATCAGCGCCCTGGAACGAAAAGATCGATTGTTTGCGGTCGCCGACGGCGAAGACTGTGCGTATTTCCTCACGCGCGCCCTCGCCGGCGAAGAACTCCCGGGTCAGGCGATGCGCGATGTCCCATTGTTCCGGCGCGGTATCCTGGACCTCGTCCAGCAAAAGATGATCGAGACCGCCGTCGAGTTTGTACAACACCCAATCAGCGCCGGGATCGGCCAGCAGGGCAGTGCTGCGGTCGATCAGGTCGTCGAATTCCAGCAGGCCGGATGCCTCCTTTCGGTGTTCGAAACGATCCAGGAGTGGTCCGGCCAGACTGCATAACGCGTCCGATATCGCAGCCGAGTCGGCGGCGCTGACCTGGTCGTCGACGGCGACGATGCGCTCCGCTTCGGTGAGGAGTGGCGGGAGCAGGCTGGAATCCGCACGATCCAAGGCCGGGTTCACCAAATATCGCGCGGTGAACGGCTGTCCATCCGCTGTCAGGAAATATCTGCGCCAGGTCGACCAGTCATCGGCGCGCGCGGAAGGCGGCAGACTCAGCCATCGCAGGATCCTACTCGCTTTCTCCTGGATCGTCGGCGAGGCCTTGGCTTCCATCACACGTGCCGCCGCACGCAACGCGGGCTCATTCGCGCCCCTAACAGCGATGTCTATGACAGCCTTCCGATCTGGCGCCGTTACACCCAGAAGCCGGCGGCGGACGGCGGCCAATTCCGGACCAGCCGCCCGTGCCCGTCGCCAGCGCTCCCGGTCTGATTTCAATGTCGTTACAAGCTTGCTGAACTGATCCAGCGAGGCAACGCCTGCCAGAGTGCGCAACGAAAGCTCCAGGTCCGATAGTGCGTTCGATGGGCCGCGCGGGCGAACCGACGCCAGCATATCCTCTCGTGCCTCGGTCATCGCCTCGTCCGCATCCCGGTCCTGGGCGAGTTGAAAATGCGGGGAGATTTCGGCTTCCAAGGGAAATCGGCGCAGCAATGATTGGCAGAAGGCATGAATTGTGCCGATCCGCATGCCACCTGGCAGGTCCAGCACTCGAGCGAATAGTGATCGCGCGCGGGCGATCGTCGTGTCGGTCGGATCGATCGCAAGATCGCGCAGCGCCTGTTCCAGAGCTGGGCGTTCCATTGTGACCCATTGCCCTAAGCGAGATTGCAATCGTAACGACATTTCCGCGGCCGCGGCTTTGGTAAAGGTCAGGCACAAAATTCGTTCAGGTCTGGCGCCGCCGACCATCAGCCGCAGCAATCTGTCAGTCAGCAACCGGGTTTTGCCTGACCCGGCGGAGGCGGCGACAAACGCCGAGACCGCCGGGTTCGACGCTGCACGCTGATTGGCTTCTGCTTCAGCGCGGGGGGTATTCATGCCGAAATTCCACTATCACGGCATCGAGCTGTTTCTCGATTTGGGTTTATTTGTGCGAATCTGTATGCATCTGTGGCAAGGTTTATTTTTGCTGAAAGCCAAACCGGCGCGGGCCGTGAGGTATCATGGTCATGGTTTTTAACACGAAGGCCACGAAGAACGACGAAGCCGCACGGACTCTCCTCGTGGCCGGCTCTCAGACTCCGATTGTCGTATTGATCCAAACCCGGGTTAATTCGTGACGGGTTATTGGTCCTGTTTCTCCGTGCATCCCCGTGGTTCTTCGTGACCTCCGTGTTAAATTTCCTGCGGTGCCCGCGCTCACGCATTGTCATCGTCCGCGGCCGAAGACCATTCCGCCACTCGCTCCAGCTGCGCGTAGTCCGAGAACCGCGGCGTCCAGGACGGATCGGGTTG
>JBEKGV010000472.1:0-4600 GCA_050012615.1 Acetobacteraceae bacterium
ACCTGGTCGGCGGAGTGTTCAACGCCGTCAACCCCAGCGTGCATAACTCACGCGAAAAGCCGATCATCCCGAAAGCCGCCTACAGCAAAAAAGACCAGACCGATTGGGCTCGCTTCCTCGGTATTCAGATGCACTACCGGCCAACTGTCTTTCCCGTGAACAGCGTCAAGGCGATGCGCGGCTGCTGCTGGCAGGAGGGTACCGATAAGCTCGAACCCTTCGCGCTGGCCACCTTCGATGCCTATTGGGGCGACGACAAGGATATCTCCAAAGACGACGTGCTCACCTCGATCTGTGCGAAAGCCGGGATCGATCCCGCCGCCTTGTTCACCGCCATCAACGACCAGGCGAACAAGGACAAACTGCGCAACAATACCCAGGAGCTGATCGACCGCGGCGGCTTTGGGTCGCCCACCATGTTCGTCGGCGGTGACGACATGTATTTCGGCAACGATCGGATGCCGCTGCTCCGGGACGCGGTGCTCCGGCGTCGTGCGAAAAAGGACAATAAATGAACCAGACCTGTGTTTGCGGACGTCGGCATTTGTTCCTGGGCGGCCTCGCCGCCGCCTTTGCGCCAGCCTTGCCCGGCCGCGGATTCGCGGCGCCCGAGCCGCATCGGATCGACGTGCATCATCACCTCGTCCCACCGGCCTGGGTCGACGCGGTCAAACGAGCGAAACTCGACAATCCGCCAATGGTGTCGTGGACACCGGAGAAATCGCTCGCCGACATGGACAAGGCCGGGATCGCCACATCGATAGCCTCCCCGATGCCGCCGCACGTCGGCTTTTTGCCACCCGCCGAGGCAGCCAAGGTGTGCCGGGAGTCGAACGAATGGGCCCGCCAGTTGGCCACCGATCACCCTGGCCGTTTCGGCGTCTTCGCGATGCTGCCAATGCCCTATGCCGACGAAAGTCTGCGGGAGATCGAATACGCCTTCGATACGTTAAAGGTCGACGGCATCGGTATGATGACCAATTACGGAGACAAATGGCTGGGATACCCCGAATTCGCCCCGGTCTTCGAGGAGCTGAACCGCCGCAAGGCCGTCGTCTTCACCCATCCGATGAGCCCCACCTGCTGCATCAACCTGGTCAAAAACGTGCCGGACAGCACCGTTGATTGGGGCGCCGATACGACCCGCACGATCACCAACCTGATCTTCAGCGGGGCTTCGGCACGCTACAGCAATGTCAACTTCATCTTCTCGCACGGCGGCGGCGTGATCACCGCGGTCGCCGAGCGGTTGCGCATCCAGATGATCAACACGCCGCCCTACAAAGGCCAGTTCACCCGCGACATGGTCGATCATGAACTGAATCGTTTCTATTACGATACCGCTCAGGTCTCAAATGAGGTGACCATTCTGGCATTGGCCAAACTCGTTCCGGTGTCGCAGATCGTGTTCGGCACGGATTTCCCTTACCGCACCGGCGCGGAGCACGTCGCCGGGCTTGCCGAGCGCTTTAACGGCGAGGACCTCGCCGCGATCGACCGTGCCAACGCGCTTCGGATATTGCCCGCCTGGCGATGAACTGCACGACGTCAGCTCGGTGCGCCAAAACCATGACCGAGGACCAATGGTTCGCCTTTACCATTTTGCCGATCATGGTCGGCATAGCCGGAACGATCATCTCTGAGATCACCGTCCGGCGTAACCGCCGCTAAACCGCCTCCGCGCTCCAACTCCGCGGCGCCGCGCAGCAGGCGCACCCTCCGGGATGAGACGCCGTCGTCACTCCGCTGTCCTCCGTCGCGCCGCCCGAGAGCGCCGGACAGGTCAGCAGACGAGGCGCCATGTCGCCGCAATCGGGGCAGGGCTGAGGCAGATCGAACTCCGCCATTGGCCGGTTCTCGGTGAAGGGACCGCAGGTTTCGCACTCGTAGTCGTAGTTGGGCATGGCAGCACCCTCCTCAGCTCAATGGATCTCGCCCGACCGCTTCAGCGCATCCCGCAGCTTCGCGGGCGTGAAGTCGGGCGAGCGGCAGACATCCAATATAACCTTTTCCCGCCGCGAAATCAGGTCGATCGCGGCGGGCAATTTCCGCACCGCGTCGTGCGGGATGACCACCGCGCCATGGAAATCGGCATGGATCACGTCGTCGTGTCCGACCTGCATGCCGAAAATATTCACCGGCTGGCCGAACGTGACCATATGCACGTGCGCATGGCTCGGCCCGATGCGCCCGCCGATCATCTGGTAGCCGGGCGCCCAGGCGTCGAGGTCTCGAAAGGAGCCGTTGGTGACGCAGCCGATGGAGCCGAGCGCTTTGTGCACCGTCGACTGCACCTCGCCCCAATAGGCGCCGTAGCCAACCTGTCCGTCGATGTCCTGGATCACCGCGATGGTTGGAAAATCGGTGGCGTGGACGTAGTCGTACCAGTCCGCCCGGTCGGTGACCTTGCCGCGCGGCACCTCGGTCGAGCGGATCATGCCCACTCGAGCCAGCCCGACGATCGGTTTGGCTTTCGGATTGATGCAGACCATCGGCTCGACCGTGAAACCGAAGCGGCGCCGCTCCGGGTTCGTGATTTCCAGCCCGTTGCAGATCGTCGGCGTGTCCCACTGGGCCAGGACGTCCAGGTCAGCCTGGTTGAAGGGCCGGTCGGCCATGGTGGTGTCTCCTGGTTCGTTGGATGGTTTGGCGAAGACATGGCCGGGATTGGGTGGGGAGGCAAGGGGTTGATCAACTTCGCATGCGTCCACGAAAATCCGCGCTTTGATGAAACACCATGCGCATTAAATATTGGGCACCGACCGCACCAACGGCGATCCGGCAGGACCGAACCTTGAGGGAACGCCACTCTGGGCCGATGACAGGTCATTTCGAGCGACCGTTCGTCACTCTTCCATCAGGATTACCTTGCGTAGATCACCGCCAGCGGGATTGTTATCTCGATCTCCGGGAGTGGAAGTTCCGCGTCCAGACCGGCGATGGTCTCCGCCTCCCATCCGGTGGAGCGCCTCCGCACGGTGATTTCCGGCCTGTCGGTTTCCAGCGTGACGTAGACCAGGATCGTGGTTGCGCCGGCATACTCGATGGCCTTGACCCGGCGATCGGTGAGGGCAGTGGACGGGGATAGGACTTCGAATACGACGGTCGGAGCGACGATATCGGCGTCATCGTCTTCGTCCGCCGTGGCACAGACCACGCTCGCGTCAGGGAAACGTACCCGGCCTGGCGTGAGCACCTTAAGGTCCGGGCCGCAGGCCTCGCACGGTGATTTGACGAGGCGAACCAGAGCGCCTGTCAGCCGCGTGGTCACTCGGTTATGAGCGCGGCTTCCTCCGGTCATCGCGACCGGTTGGATGCCGTCGAATTCGTAGCGCGGTTCCTGAGACCGTTCCCAGGCCAGGAATTCCTCGACGGTCAAAGGTTTGAGTGATGCACTCATGCGGCCGGATGCCTGGGTTTGTTGATCCCGCGACCTGGCGTGTCGCCGTGTGGAGATGGAAGCACGAAGGGCGTTGTGGCGGCAACCTGCTCGATCGGGGTTTACGGGTCGCCGGCGCTGGGGCGGCCGGGTGGAGGAATGTTTCCGTCGCCCTGCCGATTGGCTAGCTGGTTCTGCTTGGTTGGACTTATAGGTTTTCCGCACCCTGGCCAAGGATCGCGTCACACACCGCCTCCCGGTGACCCAAGCGGTCCCGGTAGGTGATCAAAACCATTACTCTGAAAACGTCACCGGCCATTCGTGCTTCGCTTCTTCGCCGATACGAGTAGTTTGCGGCATGTCGCATCGGCAGTCCATAATATTGCCGAATAGTCGATACCAGAAGCCACTCGCTCGAGGGGAAAGGCGGCGAGGCCACGAGCCAGCCGCGCCGACCGAGGACTGATTTCGTGGAACGGGCGGCAGTTCAGTGCTATATCGTCCGCATGCCACGAACAGCCCGTAGCCCCAACCCCGATCACCCCGTCTCTCACCTGACGAATCCGGAACGGGCCGACCTTCTCGCCAGCCTCGAAGCAAGCCGCGCCGAATACGCGGCCGGCCGTTATCACGTGCTAAAATCCGGCATGCTTCGCAAGGAATTCGAGGCGATCCTCGAGGGCGACCCGCGCGATGAGGAACTGGATGCGTTGCTGGGGGTCGTCCGGCCAGAATCCCACTGACCGGCTCCGCACGGTATGAGGTTCGCCGCAACACCCGCGCCGCCCAAGACATCCGCGACTTCGCCCGATATCTGAAGTGGTCGGCCGGGGCGACTGTCGCGAGAACCTACCTCTCAGCCCTGGAGCACGACCTCTGTCATCGCTACCAGGCCTCGAGCGTTCGGTTGGTTCCGTGAGACCGGCCGGCCCTACAGAGCCAAACTGTTCTGGGTGGGGAGAGCCACCTGGTGGACCATCTACACCGTCGACGACGAGGACAAATGCGTTGAGATTGTCCGTCTTTGGAGCACGGTCCGTGAACCCGGAACGCATCGTTTGTAGCGATGCCTGAAACCCCCATCCCCATCTCTCCCAAAATCCGCCAAGCTCCCCCCATGACAACCATCGCCACCGGCGGCAGGTCCATCTACGGCGCCCCACTCGGCATCCTGATGCTCGAAGCCCGCTTTCCCCGCATCCCGGGCGACATGGGCAACGC
>JBEKGV010000473.1:0-4594 GCA_050012615.1 Acetobacteraceae bacterium
CACGTTGACAGTTCGTGCGGCCAGTGGTGTCTGTGCCCAACGTTCGCGCAAATAATGAATATGTGTGGCAATCGGTGTTCACACTCAACGGCCGGAACCATCAGCAACAGACGCACCAGTCATGGCCCCGGTCACAGCTGGAGGAAGTCACCCATGCGAACTCTGCTTCGTCGTTTCGCTTTTGCTTGCCTGGCTGTCGCGGTGGCGATCGTGATCGCCGGTCCACTGGTTACGCCTTTGGTCTCCCCTCGCGCCGCCGACAGTGCCACGACTACCCCTGCCTCGCCCGAAGCCACGGATCTGCAGCCGGCGCGCGCGGCGATCAAGGCGAAGCAATACGCCACCGCTTTGGCCGAATTGAAGGTTTTGGCGGTCAAGTACCAAACGCCTGACGTCTACAGCCTTCTGGGCCACGCACTGTGGAAAACCGGAGATCCGGCACAGGGTATGATTTACTATAACAAGGCGCTGGCCATGAATCCCCTGCACCGTGGCGCGCTTGAATATCAGGGCGAGCTGTACGTCGAGATGGGGCAAGTCGGAAAGGCGAAGGAAAACCTCGCGAAGCTGAAAGGGATCTGTCCGTTCGGCTGCGAGGAGTACGGCGATCTCCAGGAAGCCATCGAGCACGCCCCGAAAGGAAGCTGATCGTGCGATCGCCGGGGGCAGGACCTCGCTTTGGCCCAGTCCATCCTCAAGGCCACACTGCCCCGGGAACCCGCGCGCCCTTCACCCTCACCGCTTCGGATCGTGATCGAACAAAATCCGATTGGCAGCCCCGTCCAGATCCTCAAATTGCCCGGTCCGCAACGACCACAGAAACACCGCGAGCCCGCACCCGCCGAGAAACAAACTCGCCGCGATCAACCACAGAATGACCGTCATGCCCGCGCCCGGAAGCTGTTGCCGATCACCAACAAAGACGACCCCGACATCGCCGCCGCCGCCAGCCACGGCGTAACGAGCCCCGCCACCGCCAGCGGCACCATCAGCGAATTGTAAACCAGCGACAACGCTATATTGCCGCGCATCAGCCCTCTCGCGCGGCGCGCCGTTTCGACCAGATCGGCGACCGCCGCCAGCCCGGCGCCCTGAAACACCGCATCCGCAAGAGTCTGGCTGATATCCGCGGCCGTCGCCGGCGAGGCCGAGACATGCGCCTCGGCGAGGCATGGCCCGTCGTTCAGTCCGTCCCCAACCATCAGCACGCGTCCGCCCATCCGCCGCAGCCCCGCGAGCTTTCCGGTTGGGGAACATTCCGCCTGCCAATCCAAGATCCCGGCCGCTTCGGCGATCCTCGCGACCGACCCCGCGCGATCCCCGGATAGCAGCCGAACCCGCAACCCCATCGCACGCAGCCGCTCGACCGTCTCAGCCGCATCGAACCTGGGCCGTTCCGCGAACGTGAAACGAACCGGCGCCTTGGCGGGCCGGCTGAACCAGAGTTCCGGCCCCTGGACCGGACCGGTCAACGGCGCACCGGCAAAGGCCGCCGAACCCAACCGCATCCCGCCTGCCGAAACCCCCAATCCCGGATGCTCGACGATCTGTTCCGCCAACGGTACGTTCCCGCACGCCGCCACCAGCGCCCGCGCCAACGGGTGCCGGCTCTGCATGGCAAGCGATGCCGCATCCCGCAACGCCGCCGGATCGATCCCGTCCCGGACCATCGCCAGAGATGGTTCCGTCAGCGTTCCGGTCTTGTCGAACACCACGGTATCGACCTCGGCCAGACGCTCCAGCGCGGTCGCGGACTTCAACAGAATGCCGGATCGGAACAGCCGCGCCGTCGCGATCACCTGCACTGCCGGCACCGCCAGTCCCAGCGCGCACGGGCATGTGATGATCAGCACCGCGCTCGCCGTCAGCAGTGCCTGAGACAGCGAGGCCCCACCCCATACATACCACCCCAGAAACGTCGCCAGAGCCGTCAGATGCACGGCCGGCGCATACCGTCGCGCCACGCGATCGGCGAGCACGACGAAACGAGACCGCCTCGCCTCGGACGCCTCGATCAGCCTGGCGCACTCCGCCAGCAATGTTCCGTCCTCGGCCGCGGTAACACGCACAGTCAGCGGCCCCGCCAAATTCATCGTTCCCGCGAAAACCGCGCCGCCGGCGACAACCGAAACCGGCAAGCTTTCGCCCGTGACGAGCGAGGTGTCGACGGACGACTCACCCCGCTCCACCACACCGTCGACGCCGATGCGTTCGCCCATCCCAACCAGCACCCGATCGCCGGGCACAAGCGCCCGAGCCGGCCGCCGTTCGGCTGTCCCATTCTCGGCAAGCACGGTCACGTCGGTAGATCGCAGCGTCAGCAGCAACTCGACGGTCGCCCGCACCTGGCCTCGGGCCCGATGATCCAGCACGCGGCCGATCAACAAGAAGAACAGCAGCGTGACAGCCGAATCGAAATACGTATGGCGACCGTGCGACAACGTCTGCGCCAGGCTCAACCCGGTGACCAGCACAACGCCGAGGCTGATCGGCACGTCCATGTTGGTTCGCCCGTGCCGCAGCACGCTCACCGCGGAACGAAAGAACGGCCGGCCCGCATAAGCGATCGCCGGCAGCGCGATCAGAGCCGAAACGTAATGCAGCAGGTCCCGGGTCGCCGGACCCATGCTATCCAACAAGCCCGCGGCATCGCCGGCCCAGATGCCAATCGACATCAGCATCACGTTGATCGCCGCGAAACCCGCGACAGCCAACGCCCGGAGCAACTCGCGGTCCGTGTCATCCCGAGCCGCCGCCAGCGCCACCGGATCGAACGGCACCAGCCGATACCCCAACGCTTCGATCCGTCCGACCAGATGGTCCGCTTCTGCCTCCGGACCGCGCCAGACAAGCTTCAACCGCCGGCTCGTCATATTGACGCGCCCGGTCAGCACAACTTCCTCACGGCCAAGGACTGACTCGACCAGCCAGACACAGGCGCCACAACGCAGCCCGTCGATCGCCAACACCAACTCATGCGTGCCGTCCGCGCGAGTGGTGATGAACCGTGTCAGATCGTAATGGTCCGATCGTTCCGGCCGAGGCGGCCGCTCGGCGATGCAACGCTCGTAGAAGGATCCCAATCCAAGCGATTGGATCGTTTCAAACGCGGCGGCGCAACCGGGACAACAAAATCGGCGTCCCGCCAAAGCCGGTTGGCCGCAATGCGCGCACGCCTCGGTTGCCGCCTCGAGTGGAGCCGCGTCAAACGCGAGAACGGTCACCGCACCACGATCCGCCGTGTCGCGCTTATTCCCTGCCCGCCCGCGGCCGCCGAAATCCGCAACTCCCATTGACCCTTCTCGCTCAGGGTCTCAACGCCGACATAGCGGCCCGGCGACGTCTCGGAAAATCGGACCTGTGTCGTCAGCTTGTCGCCAACCGGCCGCTCCGCCGTCATCTGAACGCCGGCGCCCGCCAATGCGGTGCCGGAACGATCCCACAGCACGATGACCGGATGCCCCTCCGCGGTCACCTCGGCCCGCAACTCCCAACCCAGTGCGGCTTGTTTCGCCATACGATCAAGAATGACGTTGTAGTGGTTCGACAAATCGAACCCGTCGCCGCCGGCGGTACCCGGAAACGTATGCAGCGCCGTGTAGGCCATACCGAAGTTGACAGCGACCACCACACCCATCGCCGCCGCGATGAACCAGGGAAAGAACCGCCAGATGTTTCTGGGCTGCAGAGCCCCCTCGCGCACTCGCATCATCCCTGCCTCCGTCGCACCGGTCCCATGAAGATCGAGTGGTACACCGTGATTTCGCCCGTCACCGTATCTCGCAACGAAAAGTCGATCGGCTGCGACCCATCCACCAGAGAGGCCGGCTGGCCGGTCACCATGATCCGGAACGTCCCCACGCTGTCGCCCCCCACCGGCAATCCAAGCGTCTCCGCCGGGCCGAGCGATTCGTTCGCCTCGGTCAACATCGCACCGTACATGCCCTGTGTGCTGACTTCGAAAACCGCCTGTGCCGGGCCCTTATTGACGATCTTCACCGTGTACCCATCGCGGAGCTCACCATCCGCGAGCGTCACGAAAAGCGGTGCCCTGTCGTGTTGCACGGATAAGCCAAGCCCGGGCCGCAACATGAGGGCGACGATCATGACGGAAGCGGCGAGGACGAGCGCGGAAAGGTATATGACCGTTCGAGCCCGCAATAACCGCAGGGGAATATGAGTACCCGCGGCCTTCGCCGCCTGATCCGCCAGCGTATCCCAGGTGATCAGCCAACCAGGCCGCCCGGTCCGCTCCATGACATGATTGCAGGCATCGATGCACAAACCGCAGTTGATGCATTCCAACTGACTGCCGTCGCGAATATCGATCCCGGTCGGACAGACGGTCACGCAAGCGCCGCAATCGACGCAGTCGCCTCCCGCGCCGGCGTAACGTTTGCCTTTCGCCCGAGGCTCGCCACGCCAGGATTGATAGGTGACGGTGAAGCTTTGCTCATCCAGCATCGCCGCCTGGAAGCGCGGCCATGGGCACATGAAGGTACAGACCTGTTCACGTGCCCAACCGGCCAGCAGATAGGTCGTCGCGGTAAACAGCGCGGTGAAACCATAAACCTGTGTCGATGCCGTCCCGGTC
>JBEKGV010000474.1:0-4593 GCA_050012615.1 Acetobacteraceae bacterium
CATGGGTTCGGCACACTTTAATTCGCACGTCATGCCGGGCGTGCCCGCGTGGACCGACCCACACAGTCATCGGCAGCCCGGTCTCTCGGGGATAAAGGTTCGCCATCTCATAGGAATCGGCGTCGGTTTTTAAACGCCGGGCCTTAACAAACCGTTGAGCGGGCGGACGTGTTTTCTCGCGAAGTATCGTCATCGGGACCTCATGCGCTTCACTCTATCAGAGTTGCTTTCTTCGGTCACCGACGGAGCGCGGAACGACCCGCACAAGGTGGCCGGTTGAAGCCAAAGCGGGTTGCGCACACAATGCCCTTATGAGTGGCCAGGATTTCGACCATGACCTGATCGCCGCCGCCTTCCGGCTTGCCGCCGATTCCGGCTGGGCGCGGCTCACGATCGCGGACGCCGCGCGCGCCGCGGGCCTGCCCCTGGACGAGGCACGAATCCGTTATCCGGGAAAGCACGCACTGCTGCGACGTTTCGGTCAACGCCTCGATCAGGCCGCGCTGTCGGCGGCATCCCAGGAAGGATCCGTGCGCGATCAGCTGTTCGATTTGCTGATGGGACGATTTGAGGCGATGAAGCCGCATCGTGATGGCATTCGCGCCTTGCTGCGCCACTTGCCCTCCGATCCCGCGACCACGCTCCTGTTGGCCTGCTCCACAAGGCTGAGCATGCGCTGGATGCTGCACGCCGCGGGTCAGCGAACCAGCGGGATTCGCGGTGCTTTGCGTGTCCGAGGTTTGATCGGGGTTTGGCTCTGGACGTTACGCACGTTCGAACGCGACGATTCGGAGGACCTCTCGGCGACCATGGCGGCATTGGACACAGCGCTTGGCCGCGCCGACCGGATAGCAACATGCCTCTCTGGCGGCCGGTCCTCGACGGAGCCTGAACCGGATGAATCGGCGGTGCCGGAGTCGCCCGAGGAGCCGGCCTGATCTTGACGCCCGTCAGGCGACGGGTTACACGTTTGAATGATCCGGCGATTTCGCCATAAAGGACTGGAAAAGCTGTTCGTGAGCGGAGACGTGAGCGGAGTGAACCCTCAACTCGCAGCGAAACTCCGCCGCATGCTGATCCTGCTGGACAGAGGCAATGATCCGTCGGCCCTGGATTTGCCAGGGTTCAGATTGCACCAACTGAAAGGCAACCGGTCGGGTCAATGGGCAGCGTCAGTATCCGGAAATTGGCGGTTGGTCTTCGAGTTCGAAAACGAGCACGCCACGAATGTCGATTTGGTTGACTATCATTAAGTAAGGGTAAGGCCGTGGAAATGCATGACCCGCCACACGCGGGTGAAATTATTCGAGAAGATTGTCTCAAGCCGCTTGGGCTCACTGTTACCGCCGCGGCTGCATGGCTTGGTGTTTCCCGTCAGTCGTTGTCCGAGCTTCTCAATGGCCGGAGCGGCGTCTCCGCCGACATGGCAATTCGGTTGGAGAAAGCGGGATGGGGCAATGCTGAGACATGGCTCGGCGTACAACTTGCGTTTGACCTTTGGCATGCGAAGAAGCGAGCGGGAGCGATCACGGTGAAGCGATATCCCACGCCGGCCGCTCCTCAGCCGACCTGAACGCCCAGCAGCGGATGTGACCACAAGGAGGTTGACCGTGCGTTGACATCACCCATCCGCCCGCCCAATTTCCGCCGCCGAACCAGCCAGGGAATGCCACGCATATGGCCGCGCACAGCCTTCAGAAGCCGATCGAGGATTTGTGGGAACAGCGTGATGGCCTGACCTCCGCCACGCGCGGCGAGGCACGCGACGCTGTCGAGGCCGCGCTGGAAGCGCTCGACAACGGGACTGTCCGGGTAGCGGAAAAAACGAACGGCGAATGGCACGTCAATCAGTGGCTGAAAAAGGCGGTGCTGATGTCGTTTCGGCTGACTGACTCGTCACCCATGGACGGACCCGGCGGGGCACCGGTCTGGGACAAGGTGCCGATGAAATTCGCCGGCTGGGGCGAGAACCGGTTCAAGGAAGCAGGTTTCCGTGCCGTTCCGGGCGCCGTCGTCCGCCGTTCCGCCTTTATCGCGCCCGGCGCGGTGCTAATGCCCAGTTTCGTCAATGTCGGCGCTTATGTCGGCCGCAATACGATGGTCGACACCTGGGCCACCGTCGGCAGCTGCGCGCAAATCGGTGCCAACTGCCACCTGTCGGGCGGTGTCGGCATTGGCGGCGTGCTCGAACCTTTGCAGGCCAACCCGGTCATCATCGAGGACGATTGCTTCATCGGCGCGCGCTCGGAAGTCGCGGAGGGTGTCGTCGTGGAGAAAGGCGCCGTGCTGTCGATGGGCGTTTTCATCGGCGCGTCCACCAAAGTCGTCGACCGAGCGAGTGGCGAAATTCATATCGGCCGCGTGCCGTCTTACTCGGTGGTGGTGCCTGGATCGATGCAAGGCAAACCACTGCCGGACGGCTCGCCTGGCCCGTCGCTCTATTGTGCGGTCATCGTCAAGATCGTCGACGAACAGACGCGCGCCAAAACCTCGATCAACGAATTGTTGCGAGATTGAGTGACCTGATCGATCCGCTGCCGCTGGCCCAAGGGTTGATCCGGTGCAATTCCGTGACGCCCGCGGATGGCGGCGCACAAGACGTGCTCGCCGGCGCGCTGGGCCGCCTCGGCTTCAGTGTTCACCGGCTGCGCTACGGCGAGATCGAGAACGTCTTTGCCCGCCTCGGCTCCGAAGGTCCGCATTTATGTTTCGCGGGACACACGGACGTCGTGCCGGCCGGTGCCGTGAACTGGCGCGACAATCCGTTCGGCGGTGACGTTCGGGACGGCGTTCTGTATGGCCGCGGCGCCTGCGACATGAAGGGTGCGATCGCCGCCTTCGTGGCGGGCGTGGCGAAATACCTGGAACGAGGCAAACCCGGGGGCTCGATCAGTTTCCTGATCACCGGCGACGAGGAAGGTCCAGCGGTCGATGGCACCGTCAAAGTGCTGGAATGGATGAAGGCCCGCGACCAGATCCCCGATTTCTGCCTGGTGGGCGAACCGACCTGCCCTGTACAGCTTGGCGACATGGTGAAGATCGGCCGCCGCGGCAGTGTGAACTTCAAGATCGAGGTGCACGGTACGCAGGGCCACGTGGCTTACCCGCATCGCGCCGATAACCCGGTGCATCGGCTCGTCTCCGCGCTACAGGCCCTGACCGCGGCGCCGATCGATGCCGGAACGGATTGGTTCGAACCATCGACGCTGCAACTGACGAGCATCGATGTCGGCAATACCGCGACGAATGTTATTCCGCCCTCCGCGCGGGCCGCGTTGAATATCCGGTTCAACGACAAGCACTCGGGCGCCGCGTTGATCGCCTGGGTCAAGGCGACAATCGCGCGTTACGCGGAACGGTTCGATGTCGAAGCGTCGATCAGCGGCGAGTCGTTCGTGACCAAACCGGGTCCGCTGGTGGACATCCTGCGGAGTGCGATCGTCGGTGCCACCGGGATCGAGCCGAAACTTGACACCGGCGGAGGCACGTCCGATGCGCGCTTCATCGCCAATTATTGCCCGGTCGCCGAATTCGGTCTGGTCGGTGCGACGATGCATCAAACCGATGAGCGCGTGCCTGTCGCCGAATTGCGCGACCTCGCGCGCATCTATCACGACGTGATCGCAGCATTCCTCGCATGAGCCCGACGCGGCGCTGGACGGTGCCCATTATCCTGCGCGGGATGGCCCTGATCGCACGCGGCCGCCCACAGGGGCTGAACTGTTTCCGCGACACGCCGCGCGCGTTTCTCATTAGCCTGGCGCCCGGTATCGGCCTTCTGGTTGGCGCCGTGCTTGAGGGCCTCGCGGACGGCCCGGGGACGAGTGCCTTTAGTGACGTACCAGGCACGTTGTGCGTTTTGCTGGCGCCCTCGGTATTGTCGTACGAACTGGCCAGGTTCTGGGGACGGGAGGCGTTCTGGAATCGTTACATTGTCGCGTTCAACTGGTGTCAGTGGCTGCTGCCTTTCATCGGCTTTGTGCTGATCTTTGGTTTGACCCTGGCGCAGATCGCGGGGATCGATGCCCGGGCCGGATTGCGGGTGCTGGTCGTCTGCCTTGCCATGTATGCTCTGTGGTTGAATTGGTTTCTCGCGCGTCACGGTCTGGCGCTGAGCGGCTGGCGCGCCGCCGGCATGGTGGCCGCGGTCAATCTCGGCACCGTCGCGCTTGTCTTGGGGCCGACCATGCTGGCATCGATCCTCGAATGAGCGTCATGGGCACGGTCTCCGCTGGTGTCCACGGCGCGCTCCTGTTGGCGCTTGGCCGTCCGGAAGGGGTCCGGCTCGTGGACACGGATCGCACCGCCGCGATCCGGTCGTTCTGGGCGATCCCTCTGTGCCTGCCGGCCGTGGTTTGCCAGAAGCTGCTGGACTGGGTCGCATTGGGCGTTCCGTCCAATGCTCCCGTGGTATTGGGCCGGTATCTCCTGTTATTCCTGGTCGGTTGGCTGCTGTTCGTCTGGGTCTCGCACCATATCGCCACGGTACTGAACAAACAGGCGCAATGGCCGCGGTTCATCGCGGTATGGGCCTACTGCTCGATCATCGAGAACACGCTGGTCACGCTTGGCGGACTGCCGGGTGCCCTCGGC
>JBEKGV010000475.1:0-4554 GCA_050012615.1 Acetobacteraceae bacterium
ATTTAAATCGATCACCTGGCAGTTGGCGTTGATGCGCAAACCAGCCCGCGTGTCATGCGGCACCGGCGTTGCCCAGGCGGCATAAAACGGCGGAGTGGCGATTTTGTGCGAAGGTTTGGGTTTGCCGAAGTCTTCGTCGACACCTGAATCAACGAACGAATTATAACGCGCCACTGTCTGTTCCAGGTTGCCGGCCGGCATCTTCACCCGCTGGTATTTCATCACGATTTTGTTCGCGAGATCCGCCACGGTGTCGGCGCGGAAGAAGAAGCCTCCGGCATTGTCGACATGGGGCGGCGTGGGGTCCCAGTTTTCGCGCGTCACCGCATCCGAGTCGAAGATAGCCCAGATCGGGCCACCGCCATTATGACCGTCGCCAATCCCGGCCATCGCCGCGTTCAGCCAATTGTTCGGTTTGTAAACGACGTGCTTCGCATTCAAATAGCTCCCCTGGATATAAGGATTGATCGAGTTGTAGTTGTTGGTGGTGAACTGCGGCCCGGTCTCATCATAGAACCGCTGTCCCAGCATGTTCACCGTGATCAGATCCTGCCAGTCGCGAACTCGCAATCCCGATGCGCGCGCGAGGTCGAACACCGTGCTGCCGGGCATCCACCTGAGATTCGAGTAGCCAAATTGGCAGCCGATGGTGGCCGGCTTGGTCACGTTATATCCGAACTCGCCGGTCTGGTTATAAAACCCCCACAACGAGGCGCCGATCGCCATCGCGGCAAGCTCTCCGCTGGCGTCCTGATCCGACCACGGCATTCCGGCGAGGCCGCAATATTCCTCGGTCAGACGCGGGTCGAACATGCGGCGGAAATTCACGTTGCCACTGGAGCCGCCGGTGGCGATGATCACCGCCTTGCGCGCCGCGATATTGAAGGTCGTGCCGTTGTTTTGTACCGCGACCCCGGCAACGCGGCCCGCGTTTCGATGCAGCGCGACCATCCTGTGCTCAAGGAGAATACGCACGCCGGCCTTGACCGAAGCGGCCTCCAGCGGCCGCATCAGACCGTTGCCCGAGGACATCGTCGCCTGCACGGCGGGGTCGGCCGGCTTCCCGGTCTGCACCATGGGCCAGTCCATGACGGCGGCGTGCATCTCGCGCGGCACCGAGTTTCCGACCGCGTTGCCGCCCTGCGCATCGGGTGCCTTATCGACGAAGATCACGCCGTGCGCGATCAGCCACTCATACGTAGCGACGCTATTGTCGGCGAAGGCGCGGATGATTTCGCGGTCGTTATAGCGGTAGTCGGGGAACCCATTTGGTTCGACCACCGACCAATCGGTCAGGTCGCGAAACAACAGATCGGGCGAGTCCTCGATCCCGTGCTTCTTCTGGGCGCTGGTCCCGCCGCCCAGTGGAACGTTCCCGCCACTGGTGATCGCATGACCGCCGATATGCTTCTCGGCCTCGATTACGATGACCGACGCGCCGGCCTCGCGCGCCGCGATGGCGGCTGGCAGGCCGGCGGCGCCGGCACCAATCACGACGACATCGGCCTCGCGACTCGCGGCGGGCCCGGCGGCGTGGAACGCTGTGCCTTGGGTCGCCGCGGGGATTGGCGAGGCGCCGGCGGGCGGACCGATCATGCTGCCCGCCACGCCGGCGGCGGAAGTGGTCCGGAACAGGTCCCGGCGTGAAAGGTCAGTCTTGTCAATCATTTCGCCTCCCCCAAGACCCGAAGCCAGCGGGATAATTTGGCCAGGTTCCGCGCATCCAGGTGATGAAACGGTAAGCGGCATCGCGCGAACCGACAATGTGGAGTTCGCGGACACAGCCAATGCCCCGGATCGAGCACGTCGCCTTGCCGCCCCATCGCCGAGCCACTAGATAGCGGTCGAGAGGTCGGCGGCGGACGGGCGCCTTGTCTACCCTGGTCAGGTCCGGAAGGAAGCAGCCGCGGCGAGTTTCGTTCGGGTCGTTTGCCGGCCTCTCACTTCTCCCACCCGGTGATGCCGCCCCATCATTGTTCCATTGGGCGGCCGGAGACCCACACGAGGATGGCCGGCCTGTTCCAGGAAATTGTGCCAGAGGGGGCACCACCGGATGGGGCGATGGATGCGGAGCCGCCGCCTTCACCGGACGGTCCTGGCCTGTTCGGCGACACGCTCCCGCCCCCCGCATCGCCACCTCCCGTGCACGCGGCGGCCTATCGCGTTCTGGCGCGCAAATATCGCCCGACGACGTTCGACGACCTGATCGGGCAGGAGGCGATGGTGCGCATTCTGCGGAATGCGTTCGCCACCAACCGGGTCGCGCATGCGTTCATGCTGACCGGGGTGAGGGGGGTCGGAAAAACCACCACCGCCCGCATCATCGCTCGCGCGCTGAACTGCACCGGGCCTGACGACATGGGCGGGCCGACCGCCGATCCGTGCGGCGTCTGCGGCAATTGCCTGGCCATCCTGGCCGAGCGTGAGCCGGACGTGTTCGAGATGGACGCCGCGTCTCGCACCGGGGTCGACGACGTGCGCGAGATCATCGAGGTCAGCCGCTCGCGCCCGATGAAAATCCGCACCAAGGTCTTCATCATCGACGAAATCCACATGCTGTCGCGGAACGCCTTCAACGCGCTGCTGAAGACGTTGGAGGAACCGCCGCCGCATGTGAAGTTCGTCTTCGCGACAACGGAAATTCGTAAAGTCCCGATCACGGTCTTGTCCCGCTGTCAGCGCTTCGACCTGCGCCGCGTTCGGGTGTCGGAACTGCACGCTCATTTCGCCCGCATCGCCGAGAAAGAGGGCGTCGCGATCGAGCCCGCCGCGCTCGATTTGATCGCTCGGGCCGCGGACGGGTCGGTGCGCGATGGATTGTCCATGCTCGATCAGGCGATCGCGCAAGGGGACGGAGATTCCAATGGCGCGATATCATCCGCGCAGGTCTCGGAGATGCTGGGCCAGGCCGATCGGGATGCGGTGTTCGACCTGATGGAGGCGGTGATGGGCGGCAAGCCCGCTGCCGCGCTGGCGATCACCGACCGGGCGCACGAGCGTGGTGCCGACCTGGGGACCGTGCTGCAGGACCTGCTGGAACTGCTGCACACGGTGACCAGGCTGAAGTCGATCCCGGGTCTGCGCGACAGCGCGGAACTGCCGGAGGCGGAACGGACACGCGGCGCCGCTCTCGCCGATCGATTGACTGTCCCCACGCTGGCACGTGCCTGGCAGATGTTGCTGAAAGGCGTGGGCGAGGTGGAAATCGCGCCCGATCGTCGTGCCGCCGCCGAGATGGTTTTGGTTCGCCTGTGTCATGTTTCCGATATGCCCTCGCCCGGCGATCTGGTGCGGCGGCTGGCCGCCGGTGGCGCTTCAGCCCCGGGGGTGTCCATGGCGGCATCCACGGGCGTATCCTCGGGGTCCATCGGTGGAGGAGGAGGTGGCGCGCGGGCGGTGGTCAATGGCCCGCCTCTGGTGGATGCCGCGCCGGCCGACATTGCTCCGGCAAGCCCAATGGCCGGCCCGCTACTGGCCACGTTCCGCGATGTCGCGGCGCTGGTAAGAGACCAGCGCGAGGCGATGCTGCATGCGCATCTGTTGCACTCCGCGCATTTGGTTCGCTTCGCGCCGCCTGTTATCGAACTCCGCACGGAACCGGACGCGCCGCGTGACCTCGCGCCCAAGCTGGCGGCCTTGCTGTCAAATGCCACCGGCGAGCGCTGGACGATCGCGCTTTCGACCGCCGCGGGCGAACCGACTTTGGCCCAGCAGGGCAACGCGGCGGACGCGGTGCGGCGCGAGGAAGCCGCCGAGCACCCGCTGATCCGCGCGATCATGGATGCGTTCCCGGGTGCGCGGATCGACTCAGTTCACGACAATAGCGTGGATGACTACGGCCTGCCCGCCGTTCCCGCCGCCATCCCGTTGGGCGAGCCCGAGATGCCCGACTTCGCTCCGCCCGACGCGGAATTTTTCGATGAGAGTCCCTGGGAGTCCGATCCATGAAGAACCTCGCTGGCCTGATGAAGCAAGCACAGCAGATGCAGTCCAAAATGGAGGAGATGCAGGAATCGCTGACCCGCCTGGAAATGACAGGTGAGGCGGGCGCGGGCCTGGTTCGCCTGACAATGAACGGGAAGGGGGAGCTGCGTTCCCTGACGATCGATCCGAAAGTGGTCGATCCGGCGGATACCGAAATGTTACAGGATCTGATCGTCGCCGCGCATCGTGCGGCTAAGGAAAAGATCGAGGCGGCGTCGCAGGCGGAAATGCAAAAACTCACCGGGGGCCTGCAACTGCCACCGGGTATGAAATTGCCGTTCTGATCCGGTACCGAACCTGGATTCGGATGATGTCACGTTCGCCCCCGCCTTATTCCTGGACCGTTTCGCTTTTGGCCAAGGAAGAATGGGGCCACAGATACACACAGATGCACACAGATGTTTTGAGAACGGGAACAGGGAAATTCATATCTTCTGATGTAGGCACGCGTTTGACCAGGGGGCCCGACCGTGACGGCGGAGCGGGTTGGCGTCAGTAAATGGGCGGTCCCGAGGTCGAACATCTGATTGGGTTGTTGGCGAAACTTCCGGGAATGGGACCCCGCAGCGC
>JBEKGV010000476.1:0-4552 GCA_050012615.1 Acetobacteraceae bacterium
TTCAGATCGACGTCGAACCGAAGAACGCGTCCTGGAATTTCCCGGCCGAGCATGTGCTGATCGGTGACGCCACGATCGTGCTGCGCCAGTTGCTGCGCGAAGTGGAGCCCAAAGCCGCCGGCCGTCGCGCGCGAGGCGTGACGCGGGTCGCGGCCTGGCGGGCGGAAAAAGGTTACTTCAACGACCCAAAGTATCTGTCCGACGAGGCACCTCTTCTGCCGCAGCGCGTGATCGGCGAGATCGCCAAGGCTTTGCCGCCGGAAGGGATCGTCACCTGCGACGCCGGCGAAAACCGCATCCTGATGACGCACTACTATCAGACGAAGAAAGCCGGTGGCTTTTTGCAGGCCGCCGGCTCCGGACCGATGGGCTTCGCCATTCCCGCGGCACTCGCCGCCAAATTGGTCAACCCGAACAGTCCCGTCGTCGCGGTCTGCGGCGACGGCGGCTTCGCGATGACCATGAACGGCCTGATGAGCGCGATCGAACATGATATCCCGATCGTCGTCGTCGTCTTCAACAACAATGCGCTTGGGTGGGTTTATCATGGCTCCGGATCGTTCGCCGCGGAATTCAAGGATTTCGACAATTCCGCCATTGCCCGCGCGATGGGCTGCGAGGGCGAGCGCGTGACCGAACCCGCGCAACTCGCTCCCGCGCTGAAACGAGCGATCGCCGCACGCGTGCCAACGGTGATCGACGTGCGCACGTCGATGTCGGTCAGCTTCGCGGATATTACGTCTCCGCTTGCCGTCGCGGCCTCGCCGAGGCGCCGCTGAATATGGCCTACGATCGGATCATTATCGCCGGAGCCGGCCATGCGGGCGGCTCCGCCGCCGCCATGCTCCGTCAACTGGGCTGGAAGACCGGCATCACCCTCGTTGGCGACGAGCCGTTGCCGCCTTACCAGCGACCGCCGCTGTCGAAAGCCTGGCTGACCGGCGAAGCGGACGCGGACAGCCTCGTGCTGCGTCCGCTCGGGTTTTACAACGACGCCGACATCGAACTGAAACTGGGGCTGAGCGTAACGAAAATCGATCCGGCCGAGCATCGGGTGACGTTCAGTGACGGAGACACGATGCATTACGCGCATCTGATCCTCGCCACCGGATCCCGCGCGCGGCGGATCCCGCTGCCGGGCATCGATCTGGACAATGTGCTCGAACTGCGCACCGCCGCCGACGCGGACAAGCTGAAGGCGGTACTGGGCCAAGGGAAGCGTCTTGCCGTGGTCGGCGGCGGGTATATCGGCCTCGAGGCCGCCGCGTCGGCCCGCACACTGGGTGCTGAGGCCACGATCATCGAGATCGCGCCACGCGTTCTCGCACGTGTCGCCTGCGAAACGCTCTCGAATTTCTTCCAGGACTTTCATCGTTCCCAGGGTGTGGCGATCGAACTCAACGCCGGTGTTCAGGCCCTGGAAGGCGTCAATGGGACGGTGACGGGCGTCCGCCTGGCCGACGGACGGGTCATTCCCTGTGACGCCGCGTTGATCGGAGTTGGCGGCGTGCCCAACGAGGAGCTGGCGCGGGACGCCGGGATAGAATGCGATGGCGGCATCGTCGTCGATTTGAACGCCCGGACGTCGGACCCGGACATTTTCGCCATCGGCGATTGCACCAAACGGCCGCTGCCGCTGTACGGCCGCACCATGCGCCTGGAGAGCGTGCCGAACGCGCTGGAGCAAGCGAAGCAGGCGGCCTCGGCGATCTGCGGCCGCCCGCAACCCGCCCCGGAGGTGCCGTGGTTCTGGTCGGATCAATACGACCTACGCCTGCAAATCGTCGGCATCCCGTTCGATACGGCCGAGGTCGTCGTCCGGGGCGACGTTGCCGCGGGCAAATTCGCGCTGTTCCACCTGACCGCGGATGGCACCGTTCAGGCCGTGGAGGCGGTCAACGCGTCGACCGAGTTCATGGGCGGACGGCGGATCATCCAGCGGCGGCGGAAACTGACGGCGGAGCGGATCTCCGATATGACCGTCACGATGCAGGAACTGGCCTCATGACCTCGGCGGATCGCCCCGTTGGCGCACCGGACGTGGCGTGCCGCCGTGAATTCTGCTTATAACGGCCGATAAGGAAGCCAAGGGAGCGCTCATGCCGAAGATCACCTTCATCGAACACAACGGCACCCCCCATACGGTGGAGATCGGGATCGGCAAGTCCGTGATGCAGGCCGCGGTGGAGAACAATGTGCCCGGTATCGATGCGGATTGCGGCGGGGAGTGCGCCTGCGCCACCTGCCACGTTTATGTCGACGCTGCCTGGTTGCCGATTACCGGCCTGCCCGTCCCTGGCTCGCAGGAAGCGAGCATGTTGAGCTTCGCGGCCGTCACGCAGGACGATTCCCGCCTGTCGTGCCAAATTCCCGTCACGGCGGCGCTCGATGGCCTGGTGGTTCGCATGCCTGAAGGCCAGCACTGAACAGGAGAACGCTTATGAAT
This sequence comes from Acetobacteraceae bacterium, assembly GCA_050012615.1. Taxonomy (GTDB): domain Bacteria; phylum Pseudomonadota; class Alphaproteobacteria; order Acetobacterales; family Acetobacteraceae; genus Rhodopila. Next base: position 2,447 of record JBEKGV010000476.1, read on the forward strand.
GCCCCGGTTCATTACGACGCGGCTCTGGAAGAGGCGAAGCTGACCGCGCGGTCGCTGCCGTTGAGCGAGATCGACCTCAGCGATCCGAAACTGTACCAGAACGACGTTTACTACCCGTATTTCGAGCGGCTCCGCCGGGAGGAACCGGTGCATTACCGGAAGGATGGGATGTACGGATCGTTCTGGTCGGTTACCAAATTCAAGGACATCATGACGGTCGAGACGCATCCGGAGATTTACTCTTCGGACGCGAAGCTTGGCGGCATCACCATCATCGACCGCCCGATGGAGTTTCGGCGTTCCAGCTTCATCGCGATGGACCCGCCGCGGCACGACGATCAGCGTAGAGTGGTCAGCCCGATCGTCGCACCCGCCAACCTCAACAACATGTCCGACGTGATCCGCGAACGCACGTGCAAAGTGCTGGATCGCCTGCCGCGCAACGAAATCTTCGACTGGGTCAAGGTGGTTTCCATCGAGCTGACGACGCTGATGCTCACCACTCTGTTCGACTTCCCGGAGGAAGAGCGCAACAAACTGACCTACTGGTCGGATATCGCGACCCAGGACGTGAACGCCGGCGGCATCGTCGATTCGGAATCGAAACGGCTGGAAATCCTGACCGAGGCAGTGCGCGTTTTCACCGATATGTGGCACGAGCGCGCGGCGCGTCCGCCGGGATTTGACCTGATTTCGATGCTCGCCCATGGCGAGGCCACGAAGAACCTGGTCAACGATCCGGCCGAGTTCCTCGGCAACCTCGTTCTGTTGATCGTCGGCGGCAACGACACCACGCGCAACTCCATGAGCGGCGGGCTGTGGGCTTTGTGCAAGCATCCGGCCGAGTATCAGAAGCTGCGCGACAATCCGGCGCTGGTCGCCAGCATGGTTCCCGAAATCATTCGGTTTGTGTCGCCGATCGTGCATATGCGGCGCACGGCATTGGCCGATACCGAGCTCGCCGGCAAGCAAATCCGGCGGGGCGACAAGGTCGTGATGTGGTACGTTTCGGGCAACCGCGATGAGGACTCGATCGATCGCCCGGACGAGTTCATCATCGACCGCGCTCGCCCCCGGCATCATTTGTCATTCGGCTTCGGCGTGCATCGTTGCGTCGGCAACCGATTGGCCGAGATGCAGCTGCTCACTTTGTGGGAAGAGATCCTGAAGCGTTTCCCGAAGATCGAACTCATGGAGGAACCGGAGCGGATCTACTCCAACTTCATTCACGGCATCCACCGGATGATGGTACGAATTCCGGCCTGACCACGACGTTTTCAAGGCGCGCCACCGTTCCGGGTCCGGAGCGGTGGCGCGTCGGTTTTTTCAGGGGTGTTCATGGTCGAAAGCGCGCCGCTCGCCTTGTTGCCGTTGATCGCCGGGATCCTGGTCCTCACGGCGAGATTCTACGCTCGGGAAGGGGCGATTTCGGTTTTTAGCCCAAGCTTCTTGCTCGCCACGTTCGCGGTACTGCTGTTGGTCGCTTACATGGTTCTGACCGTGGTCGGGAGGCTCCCCCCGTATGCGTGGGTTGGGTTCGGCACGATAGGACTGGCGATGGCTCTGGGCGGAATCTGGTCGTTTTATCGGTAGAACGAGTCCAACCGCGTCATGGCTCGGTTATAGATAGCGTTATGGCCCAGTTATAGTTAACGTCATGGCCGGTTATAGATAACGTCATGGCCCGGTTATAGATAACGTCATGGCCCGGCTCGTCCGGGCCACCCGTAGCGGCACGCGCGTGAACAGGTGGCCCGGACAAGCCGGGCCATGACGACTGTGGGGCGAGGTTTTAAAACAGCCCCTCGATTTCGCCGTCCTCGCGCAGATGGATCGCTTCGGCCGCGGGAACGCGCGGCAGGCCCGGCATCGTCATAATATCTCCGCAGATGGCGACAACGAAACCGGCGCCGGCAGAGAGGCGAACCTCGCGGACCGGCAGGATATGACCAGTGGGCGCGCCCATCACGGTCGGATCGGAGGTGAAACTGAATTGTGTCTTGGCGATGCAAACCGGGACGTTACCAAAACCGGCGTCCTCGAACGCTTTCAACCGCCGCGCCACGGCGTCCGGGATCGAGATGTCCGACGCGCGATAAATCTCTT
>JBEKGV010000477.1:0-4546 GCA_050012615.1 Acetobacteraceae bacterium
TCGGTGAAGAACATTCAGCCAGGGAATGGTTGGAGACCAGTCATGATGACGTTTCGCCGCGCTCGCCGGTGGTGGAACGGTGCCGTTCACCCCATCGCCCGCCGATCCGTTTGAACACCAAAAGGCCCGCGCGACCTCGCCGCGGCAGGAGGAGCACCATGCAATTCGTTCTGATCTCGATCACCGCCGCGCTCGGCGGACTGCTATTTGGATACGATACCGGAGTCATTTCCAGCGCGCTGCTGTTCGTCCGCTCGGTGTTCCATCTCTCGACTGCCGGCCAAAGTCTCGTCGCCGGCATTGTGCTGGTTGGCGCCGTGTTGGGCGCGATCATGGCCGGTACCCTGTCCGATCGCTTCGGCAGACGGCCGGTGATCCTGGTCACCGCGCTGGTGTTCGTGATTGGGGCCCTGCTCTCGGCGGCCGCCACCGCCGTCTGGATCCTGCTCGTCGGGCGGTTGCTGATCGGCGTCGCGATCGGTGTGGCCTCGATGCTGACGCCGCTCTACCTGGCCGAAATCTCCCCCGCCGCCTCACGCGGGGCCGTGACCTCGCTCAACCAGCTCTGCATCACTCTGGGCATCCTGGTATCTTATCTGGTGGGTTACGCCTTCGCCGAAACGGCGGAGGGCTGGCGCTGGATGCTTGGGCTTGGCGCGGTTCCGGGTGCCATATTGGCCGCCGGAATGCTGGTGCTGCCGGAAAGTCCGCGCTGGCTGGCAGGCCACAACCGCATGCCCCAGGCCGAGGCGGTGCTGCGCCGCCTGCGTGTCTCGGCGGAGGATGTGGCGACCGAACTGGCGACCCTGCGCACCGACCTGATGCGCGAGGGCGGCCGCCTGGTGCCCTGGTCGGCGCTATTGGCCCCAGGTATGCGCCCGGCGCTGATCGTCGGTGTCGGGCTGGCGATGTTCCAGCAGGTTACCGGCATCAACACGGTGATCTATTTCGCGCCGCAGATTTTTCAGGCGGCGGGCTTGTCGTCGGCCTCGGTGTCGATCCTGGCCACCGCCGGCGTGGGCGCCGTCAACGTCGCCCTGACCATTGTCTCGATGCGGCTGATCGACCGTGTCGGGCGGCGGGTACTGCTGTTGTGGAGCCTGGGCGGAATGGCGGCGACCCTGCTGATCCTGGCCGGCGGGTTCGCGTTCGGCGCCTCGGGGTCGACCTCCTGGATCACCGTGCTGTCGGTCGCGGCGTACGTGGCGTTCTTCGCGGTCGGACTGGGACCGGTGTTCTGGCTGCTGATCGCCGAGATCTTCCCGCTCGCGTTGCGCGGTCGGGCGATGAGCCTCGCGACCATCTCCAACTGGGGCTTCAACCTGGTGGTGACGATCACCTTCCTGGGCCTCATCAACCTGTCCGGCCGCGTCGGTACGTTCCTCTTGTACGCTGCGCTGACTCTTGTCGCGGTCGTCTTCACGGCCGTCCTGGTGCCGGAGACGAAGGGACGCAGCCTGGAGGAGATCGAGGAGGCGCTGGAGGGCCGGCGTCAGGCAGTGCCGGTCGCCGTGACATCCGACACGCGGCGGGCCGCGTGATGAGGGGCATCGCGGCGGGCCGCGTGATGAGGGGCATCGCGGCGGGCCGCGTGATGAGGGGCATCGTGATACCGGCCGGTCTGCTGGCCGGGGTCGCGGTGCAGGCCTCCGCGCAGACCTCGACACAGACATTGGCGCAGACAGGCACCACGGGGATGGATGAATTCGCTCCCCATTACGTCGCGCGAACGCCCCCGCAGACCGGCGTGGCGCCCACGACCGAACACCTGTTCGGCGATTGGGGCGGGCTGCGCACGACCCTGGAGAACATGGGAATCTACCTCAGTTTCGACGCCCTGACGGAGTTCGCCGGCAACGTAAGTGGCGGCACGAAACAGGGCTCCACCTTCGCCAGCCAGGAAGCTTTCAGCGCCGACATCGACTGGCAGCGGCTGGCCGGGATCGAGGGATTGTCCACCCATGTGATCCTCGTCAACCGGAACGGCTCCAATGACAGTACGCTGTTCGGCGACCACCTGCTGCCGGTACAGGAGATCTACGGCGCCGGCGGCAACGTCGCGATTCACCTGGTTTCCGCCTATGCGCAGGAGAAATTGTTTAACGGTCGACTCGACCTCGCGGCGGGGCGCATGAACGTCGAGAACGATTTCGCCAGTTCACCGCTTTACTGCAACTACATGAACAACATGCTGTGCGGCGACCCCAAGGCGCTGCCGGGCGGCGATATCGGGCACAGCGCCTATCCGGATGGAGTCTGGGGCGGCCGGGTGCGCGTGCGGCCCAGGCCCGACATTTATATCGTGGCCGGTGTCTACCAGGTCAGTCAGGGCCTCTACGGCGATGATTGGCGCAGCGGCTTCGAGTTCGACAATGCGCAGAACACCGGCGTGTATGTTCCCGTGGAAATCGGCTACGTACCGCAGCTGGGAGATTCGAAATTGCCCGGCCACTACAAGATCGGCTTTGGCTACGACTCCTCGCACACCTTCACATACTTTTCGAGCGTGCTGACGACGCCCCCGGGGGCGCATGCCCCGACGCATGGCGGCAACACGCAGGTCTGGGTGCTGGCGGATCAGATGCTGCTGCGCCAGGGACCCGGTGACCAGGACGGTATCATCGTACTGGGCGGCTTCATCCACAACGACCCGATCAATTCGGTTTATGCCGAGCAGTATTTCGCCGGCGTGCTGGATCGCGGCTTCTGGCCCTCCCGGCCACAGGACGCGGTGGCTCTGCTGTTCTCCTACAACACAGTCAGCGGCCAACTGGGCAAGGTGCAGGCGGAGGAGCAGGCGTTGGGTCTTCCAATTAGTAATAACGCCACCGGTGTGCAGACGCACGAGATGATCCTGGAGGTCAACTACAACGTCCATGTCTGGCGCGGCCTTAGCTTCCAGCCGGACTTTCAGTATGTGATGCGGCCGAATGCGCAGGCGAACATCCATAACGCCGCGGTGTTCGGGTTCAGGGGGCATGTGTGGTTTTGAAGGCGCTTCCGCGGTCGCCCGGAACCTGGCGACGCGTGTTTTGTTTTCCCCGATCTCGGCACCGGTCCCCGTACGCCCCATCAGATCGTCCTTGGCGACCAGGTCATTGGCCGACTGAACCAGTACCTCGACGCGTCCAGGCGCGCTGATAGGTGCTGGAGCGCCATGCGCCGCATCTGGCGTCCTCGGCATATGTCGGACGATGTGAGACACTGCGTTGCGTGTCGCTCTCCCGATTCCTGGTTCAAACCACCGTAGTCGCGAGCCGCGCAAACCCGCGCCGCATGTTTGATCAGGGGTTTGATGAGACGGTTCGTCATTCGATACAGACCAACGTGTCCGTGCGCCAACCAAAACAATGGATGCTCAGAGTACGTTGTGATTACGGGATATAATGTCACGTAAGACCGCGGTCGTGCAAATCAGTAAATGACGTTCAGCCGGGAAAAACATCCTCCTTGTGAGGTCGGTATCGTGCGGCATCGAATCGCGAGCGGCGGACAACATTCTTGGCAACGACGGGGTGCTCCCCTGGCCCATTGAAGCTGCCCGCCATGGTCAACATGCGCAACGCGATAGGAAGGAGAAACGATATGAAGATACTGATGGTGACAACATCGCACGACCAGCTCGGCGACACGGGCAGAAAGACCGGGTTCTGGCTCGAAGAATTCGCTGCGCCCTACTTTGTTTTCAGGGACGCCGGTGTACGGTTGACCCTCGCTTCCCCCAAAGGGGGCCAACCACCGATCGATCCGAAGAGCGATTTACCGGAAGGTCAGACACAAGCCATGACGCGGTTCAAGGAGGACGAGACCGCGCAACAGGAGCTGTCCCAAACCCTCAGGCTCGCGGATATGAGAGCGGAAGATTATGACACGATATTCTACGTCGGCGGGCACGGCCCCATGTGGGACCTTGTCGATGATCCCACTTCGATCGCCTTGATCGAGTCGTTCTACAATTCCGGCAAGGTCGTCGCGGCCGTCTGTCATTCGCCCGCGGTGTTTCATCGGGTCAACTACAATGGCGCACCAATCGTGAGGGGCAAGCGCGTCACCGGTTTTACCAACGGTGAAGAGGAAGCTGTACACCTTACCGACGTTGTACCATTCCTCGTCGAGGATGAGCTCAAGCGACTGGGCGCCCACTATGAAAAGTCTCCCGATTGGCAAAGTTTCGCACTCGTTGATGGGCGTCTGGTTACCGGGCAGAACCCTGCATCGTCGACCGCCGCGGCTCAGGCTCTCGTAACGCTGGTGGCACGGAATGCGGCTTAGATTTCGTTTCTATTGACCATGTAACGATCCAACTATGAATCCGCGATCGCGGTTCTGGGCCGTGCCGTTTGATTTCCGCGACCGCGACGGTCGTTGGGTCGTGCGTCGTCCAATGTCGCGGATCGGGTCGAGGCGCAGGCGACGGAAGCCAAAGCGCCGGTCGATCAGAATTGCGGCAATCCGCCGTCCACGACGACCTCCGATCCAGTCATGAATGAAGCATCGTCACTGGCGAGAAACAGAACCACCTTGGCGACTTCGCCAGCTTCGCGGA
>JBEKGV010000478.1:0-4546 GCA_050012615.1 Acetobacteraceae bacterium
CGCGACCCTGGTCTTGCCGGGCCGGCATCTCGACGGAGCGAGTCTGACCGGCATCTTCAATTCCGAGCGCGTCACCATGAGTTGCGGCGTGCCGACCGTCTGGCTCGGGCTGTTGCAGCACCTGCGCTCCAGCGGCGACCGGCTCGAGACGGTGAAGCTCATCATGACCGGCGGCTCGGCGGCCCCGCCTCTGCTTATCGATGCGTTCCGCGACGAATACGGCGTGACCGTCGAGCACGGCTGGGGCATGACGGAACTGAGCCCGGTCGGCACCTATAACGCTCCGAAGCCCGCACAATCCGGCCTGGCCGGCGAGGCCGCGACACGGCACATGCTGAAGCAGGGGCGTGTCTTGTCCGGCGTCGACATGAAGATCGTCGACGCCGACGACAAGGAACTGCCGTGGGATGGCGTCGCCTTCGGCGACCTGAAGGTCCGCGGTCCCTGGGTCGCCAGCGCGTATTACGGCGACGAGCCCGGCAGCGCTCTGGACGAAGACGGCTGGTTCGCCACGGGCGACGTGGCGACCATCGATCCCGACGGGTTCATGGAGATCACCGACCGGTCCAAGGACGTTATAAAATCTGGCGGAGAATGGATCAGCTCGATCGCCCTGGAAAACATCGCCCTGTCTCATCCGGACGTCGCCGAGGCCGCCGTCATCGCGGCGCGCCATCCGAAATGGGACGAGAGGCCGTTGCTACTGGTCGTACCACGCTCCGGCCACACGATCGATCCCGATTCAGTACTGGCCATCTTCGAAGGCAAGGTCGCCAAATGGTGGCTACCTGACGCGGTGATCCAGGTTAACGAACTGCCGCACACCGCCACCGGAAAGCTCCAGAAACTCACGCTCCGAGAACGCTACCGCGATCACTACCTGCGACCCGTCAGCAACCCATCATGACCGGATCCGCGACGTCGTCACCGGACCCCCAACGCGTCATCGCCGGGTCAAGCCCGGTGGTGACGCGTTGGGGTCAGTGCCAATCGGTCAATTCATTCGGCCGCTGGTATAATACCAGCCGGCCGAAAGATTGACATACGGCCTTTCAAATCCGTCATGGCCCGGCTCGTCCGGGCCACCTGGACCAGCACTGTGCCGCGACGGGTGGCCCGGACGAGCCGTGCCATGACGATAAGAGCAAGAGTCAATCTATTCGCGGATTGGTATAAGACACTAAGATTCCATAGTTTCTGACGGGCATCTTTGTGCCTTAGTGGTAACGACTTTTATGAGTCGAACGGCGGCGTTCGTTGGGGGACACCAGTCGGATGCAAAAAACGTCTACCGATTCGTGATTGACTGGTTGCCCCCAACCAAATGAGCGGTCCCATGGATGTCACGGATTTGGTATGAGATCGTACCCACATGGCCCGTTCTCATCACGATTGCTGAAGCCGCTCGGTCATGAGTTTCTCTGATCGTCATTAAGCATTTATTAACCGGACCTTGATAAACCGTGCACGAACAGCCTTAACGGGTGCACGCTTATGTTACGGTCTTCCGCCGCTTTACTGATTGCCGCGGTGATGCTGGCTTCTCCGGTCCTGGCACAGCCGCCGCCAGGTCCGCCCACGGTCATCCCGTCCAGCCATCCCCGAGTGAACACGGATCGATTCTTTAACCGCGCCGCCAACGCATCGCATGGACACGCTCCCGGTTCCGGTCGGCGGCGCTATTCCAGCGCAACCTCTGGCGTTATGCCGATCGGCCGTCCGAGACCACGTGTGAACTTCGCAACGATCCATAAACCATTCGCGCCACCGGTGCAATCTCGTTTCAAATGTGACGAAACGCGGGTTCACCTTACCCGTACCGCCGTTCGCGCCGGCACCTCGCCGGAGATGGACAGCTAACGCTCACTGCAGGAGCAACGACTTATGTCTCGCATGCCAGTCACAATGGGCCTGCTTGCCGCCGCTTTGGTGAACGGCTGCGCGACCCCGCCCATGGGCCCCACGGCCCATGTCATGCCGGCGCCCGGCAAGCCGTTCGAGGTATTCGCGCAAGATCAGGCGACATGCAAACAATTCGCCGCCGGTGAAGTCGACGGCGGCGCGACCATGGCAAACCTCAAGGAGCTTGGCACAGCGGCGGTCGGTACGGCTTTGGGCGCGGGTCTCGGCGCGGCGGTTCGCGGCGGCAGAGGGGCCGAAGTCGGCGGCTCCGTTGGGGCGATTGGAGGTACCGCGATGGCGGGACAGGGATCGTCGCGCGATCAGGCCAGCCTGCAAGGACGTTACGATCTTGCCTATACTCAATGCATGTTTGCCCGTGGCAATCAGATCGGGGGCAATCAGATCCCCGGCAATCAGGCCGGAGGCGCGGGGAAGGCTGGTCCAAAGGTCGCTGCGGCCGGATCCTCGCAGGTCCCGGTCCCGGCCGGTCAGCCCGGCGGCAGCCCAGTACAGCCATATCCCACAGCCGCTTATAGTCCTTCGGGACCGCAGTCCATCCACTGATCTCGCGGTTCAGGCCCCCTCTCGCCGCCAGGCCAGAACCAGCAGCGCCAGGATCAGCGGCAAGGAAAGCCAGGCCGGCAGCAGCGCGAGAGAGGCAACGCCCGTCACGATGTTGTCGTGCCTGCGTTGCAATCCGATCCAACTGCCGCCCGAGGCCGGACGATCGGGCTCGGTACGTCGCAGCGCCGGGACATCCAGCGACGCCAAAGTCCCAAGCCAATGCACGCCGCCGCCCGAGTCACGCGCCAGCTTGCCGACGACGCTGGCGGTCGCCCGCAGATCGGCGATCTCCGGAGGGTTGGCCGCACCCGCCGCCGCGAACGCCGTGTGTGTCCCGTCGTTCGCCTGCCAAACCCCAGGCGTTGTCGCCGGCAGGCTCGCACTCGCCTGCCCTGGACCGACCGGGTTGAGCGGAACCGTCTCGGTCTTCCCGTCCGGATCGGTCACCGTCACCGGACCAGGCGGCGACGGATCGGTAGAGCGGCGCTGCACCGTCAGCCGCCCCTCATTCACCCGAGCCGTCAGCGCGTTTTCCTCCAGCGCGGGCTCCTGCATCAGCCAGTGCGCGATGCGGCGCAGCAGTTCGGCCTGCGGTCCGCCACCGTCATGGCCTCGCGACCAAAGCCAGATCTGATCCGAGAGCAGCAGCGCCACCCGCCCTTCGCCAACCCGGTCCAATGCCAGCAGCGGCTGACCATCCGGGCTGCGCATCAGCACCGATCCCTGAACATCGCCGGGTTGAATCCGCCGATACCAGCGGCCCCAGGTGGGAGGTGTCGCATTCCCAGGCGGATTGGCGCCGGCGAGGCCCGCGGTCACCGGATGGCGCTGTCCAAGATCCGTCACGACCGGCCGAAACTGTTCGTCCACCACGGCATTGAACCGCGCCGGACCGCCAGGCAAAACACTCGCCAGCGGGGTCGCCGCGAGGCTGGTCAGGCCGGAGAACTCAGGCCCGACACTGAGCAGCAGAGCTCCGCCCTGGCGCACCCGATTGGCGATATTGGCCAGATACGGCATCGGCAGCAGGCCCCGGTTCTGGAAGCGGTCCAAAATGATCAGATCGAATTCGCCAATTTTATCCTGAAACAACTCGCGCACCGGAAAGGCGATCAGCGCGAGTTCATTCAATGGAGTCAGATCATCCTTCTCCGGCGGCCGCAAAATGGTGAAGTGAACGAGGTCGACCGACGGATCGGCCTTCAGCAAGCGCCGCCACGCACGCTCGCCCGGGTGTGGCTCGCCGGAGATCAGCAGCACGCGCAGCCGGTCGCGCACGCCATTTATCTCGACCACCGCACGGTTGTTGATGGTCGACACCTCGCCCGGCAGAGGACTGACCGAAAGCTCGACGACCGTCGGCCCGGCACGCGCGATCGGAATTTCGATGTTTTGTTCGCGGCCGATGGGGACTGTGCTTTCGCGTGGCGGTTCGCCATCGCGGCGGAGCGTGAGTGTCGCGGTTCCGCGGGAGGGAGCACCCAGATCGTCGACGGCCAGGCGGATCGTGACCGGTTTGCCGACGATCCCGAAACCGGGTGCTTCGATGATCCGAATGCGGCGATCGGTTTCCTCGCCTTTCGCGGGGATCAGGACGTTCAGCGGCACGCCGCCAGGCACGCTGTTGGGCACGTCGTGGATCTGGCCATCGGTGATCGCCACGATGCCGGCGAGACGGGAGCGCGGGATTTCGCCGACCGCGCGCTGCACTTCGCCGAACAGCAGCGTGCCGGCGTCACCTTTCTCGTCGACGGTGACGGTGCGCAAATCCAGATCCGGGAGCTGCTTCGCCTCGTCGCGAATGGCCGTCTGGGCCGCGTCGGCGATGGCGGTGCGGTCACCGACCTGCATCGAGGCGGTCCGGTCGATCACCAGCAGTCCAATGTCCTGCAGGGCTTCCCTTGTCTCCCGCACCAGCCTTGGACCGGCGAGCCAAAGCAGCAACATGGCGAACGCGAGGATGCGAAGCACCGCGCCTTTCGCCCGCCGCCACACCGCGAGAGCACAAACCAAAGCCGCGGCGGCGGCGATCGAGGCGAGCAGCCAGACCGGCAGCAGCGGGTCGAAGCGAAGCGCCGCG
>JBEKGV010000479.1:0-4544 GCA_050012615.1 Acetobacteraceae bacterium
CCTCTTGCGTCAGGTTCGGCAGGAACTCCCGCGCCGGCGTGATGCCGCATTCCATCTCGATGATCCGATGGATCGTCGCGTCTCCGGCCTTGAAGGTCATGCTCATGCCCCGGGTCTCCTTCCCCTTTGCGAGGTGGTGAGGTTAACTGGTCGCGGGTCGCACGACCAGAGGGAGGATGCGATGGCAGATGCGGGAGCGCTGAGCCCGGAGACGGTGATGCGGCAGATGAAACAAAACGGCGTCACCGATGTCGTCTGGCTGCCGGACAGTGAGACCAATTGGCTGTTCCTGCTGATGCAGGCTGATCCTGATCTGCGTCTTGTTGGGGTGACTCGCGAGGGACACGCATGCTCGATCTCCGCTGGTTTGTTCGCGGGCGGACGGAAGCCGATGATGTTGATCCAGAACACCGGCATGATGGAGTCCGGCGATTCGATCAGGGGTTGGCTGATGGGGCTGAAAGTGCCGATCGTTCTGATGGTCGGCTACCGCGGCTATACGAGGCACGGCGTGAATACCGACACCGCGGCGACCTATACGGAACGTTTTCTGATGGCGTTCGGGATTCCATTCTTTCTGGTGGAGAATGATGCGGATTCGGACCGTATCTCGGTTGCTTTCAAGGAGGCGGAGAAAATCCAGGGACCGGTGGTTGTCCTTGTCGGCGACGAATACCACGGCTTCAACCGGTAGGAGCGCGCACCCATGATGCACACAGCGGATTTGCTGAAGGTTTTCGCTCAGCACCGGGGCGACGCGATCGTGATCTCAGGCCGCGGCGGGCGGCATTGGATCGGGTTGTCCGATACGACATTGGATGTGCCGCTTGGCGATCCGGCGATGGGGGGACATTCGGGGTTCGGATTGGGACTGGCGTTGGCACAACCTGATAAGCGCGTGGTGCTGTTCGACTCAGAGGGCGACATTCTGATGAGCATGGGACAGCTCGCGACGATCGCGGAGCAGGCGCCGGCGAATTTCTATCACTTCATTCTGGATAACGAGGTGTACGCGACAACCGGCGGCCAGCCGGTCCCGAATGCGAAACGTATGGATTATGCGATGATCGCACGAGGTGCCGGGTATCCGCGAGCGTTCAATTTTTCCGAACTCGACGCTTTTAGCGCGGAACTGCCCGGGATTCTGAAAGCTCCTGGGCCGGTGTTCGTGGCGCTTAAGGTGTGGCCGGAGGTCGAGAACACGCCGATCGGGCAACGGGTGCGCTGGCGCAAACGGAGTTCGGATCAGGTGGTTCGGGATTTGCGCGAGGCGTTGGGCGCGGGGTGACTCTTTCCTCGGGTTAGGCCCCGTGCGCACTACATTCAGGTCGGGGCACCCTACCTTTCTCGTCATGACCGGGCTTGACCCGGTCATCTGGCGAGGCACCTGCGGCTATTGATGGCCGGGTCAAGCCCGGCCATGACGCATAAATCGCGGTGCGCGTCCCTTTATCTTAACGCCCATGGAGTCGTGCCCGGTGATTACGTGTCGGGTTCTCAACCAGGTGCAACGATCTCATTCGTTCGCGCCGGCCGGCGACCCGCTCAGATTTTACGGATCCTTAAGTATTTGGCGGTAAATCGCGCTTCACGAGGTCCCGGCGCCATTGTAGCGCAATTCGCGAAAGGTCACATCCATGAGGCACATGGCGCATCGGCTGGCCCGATATTCGCTGGTCGCGGGCATCGCGTTGTTCGCCGCGCCGCGGGTCAACGCCGCCACGATCGGTGTGCCGGAGAATCTTGGGCCATGGGGACTAAGCCCGTCCCTCCCGGCCGACCAGCGCGGCGTTTATGTCAATCTGGCGGAGGCGATCGCGGCGCATACGAAGGTTCCAATTGAAATCAAGTTCGTGCCATACGGCCGTATGCTGCAGCAGGTAAAGTCCGGAGAACTGGACTACGCTTTCGGCGTCGTCGGCCCAGCAACGGTCGACGCGGGCCAGTTCACCGCGATCGTCGGCAAAGTGCCGATGGTCGCGGTCGCGCGCAAAGGCCTGGCGCTCAAGACATTGAATGACCTGCATGGGTTCACCGAGGTCGGCTACCTACGAGGCGGCAGTTGCGGAGCGGCGGTCGACTCGGACGCGGCCATCAAACGGGTCAGTCAGGACAGTTATGAAAGTGCGATCCGCAAGATGGCGGCGGGCCGCCTCGATGGCTGGTGCAGCGTGAAGGCCGGCTTCACCTACACGCTTGGCACTCTCAAAATGGAATCGGAGATGGGCGATCAGTTGGACTATGGCGAGGTGAAAATCGGTTTTCAGGTCAGCAACGCCAAAGCTGATTCCGCTGAAGCGCACGAGCTTACCGCGGTGGTCGACAAGCTCGTCACCGACGGCGCGGCCGGGCAGATTTTCACCCGCTACCTTGGTTCCGCTTACGCGCCCTGACCGGCCATGACCGGTAGCGCGTTAAGGTCACGGGGCTTGCACGTCAGCCTGCAGACCCGCGTGACGGCGCTCGTCGTTCTCGCGGTGACATTCATCGTCATCGGCAAGAGCGCGTTCGATCTGTACAGCAGCGCGGCGGAACGCGAGGCCGCCATGGCGTACCATTTGCAAATGGTTACGTCCATGCAAGCAAAAGCCCTGGCCGGGCCGCTCTGGGATTATAACGTCGAACAAGTGACGTCCGTGCTCGGCGGCCTGACGCGAGAGAGGTCGTTCGTCCACGGTACGGTCACTGGCGCCGACGGCAAGGTCATCGCTGAAGCCGGCGCCGATAAAGCCACGGGTGTGCTTAACGAGTCACCAAACGTCTGGTCACTCGAAGCCGCATCGGTGCTTGAGGACGGCAAGCGGCACGAGACAGTCGGGACGTTACGTGTCGCGTATTCCCGCCGGGCGCTGGATGACGCGTGGTGGCACCAGGTTGTACTGGGCCTGGAGACCACGGCCGCGGTGGCCGTTGTCGCTTTGGTCGCGGTATTGCTGTCGCTGCGTTTCTTGCTGCGCCCGCTGCGGGCCCTGACGGTCGCGATGCGGCAACTCGCGGCCGGCGACACCTCGACCCCTGTCGCCGCCACGGGCCGTCACGACGAAATCGGCGAGATGGCGCGCGCGGTCGATGTGTTCAAGCAGAATAAGATCAAGGCGGACCGACTCGCGGCCGAACAGGCGGCGGCACACTCGGCACGTTCGCGCCGGCAGGATGCGATGGAGAGGGACACGGAAGCGTTCGGCACATCGGTGTCGGCGGTGATGGCGAAGCTTGCGAGCTCGGCCGAGGAAATACGGGCCGCCGCCGAAGCGATGACCCAGGCATCGGCCACCGTGCACCAGGCGGCGACGAGTACGTCCGATGGTGCGATGAAATCCTCGGAGGATCTGGCCACGACGGCCGCCGCGGTCGAGGATCTGACTTCAAGCTTCGCGGAGATCGCACGCCAGGTGACGACCGCGGCGGACGCGTCCCGCCAGGCGGTGCGACATGCCGAGGCGGGACAGGATACCATTCGCGGCCTGGCCGCCGCCGCCGCGCGCATCGGTGACGTGGTGAAGCTGATCAGCAACATAGCCGCGCAGACCAACCTGTTGGCGCTGAACGCCACAATCGAGGCGGCGCGTGCCGGTGACGCCGGTAAGGGGTTCGCGGTGGTCGCGGTTGAAGTGAAGGCGTTGGCGGAACAGACCGTCCGGGCCACGGCGGAGATCGGCGGCCAGATCGACGCGGTGCGCGGTGTGACCGAAGCGACGATAGCGGCGATGACCGAGATCGGCGGGATGATCGGCCGCATGGACGAGGCCTCCAACGCGATCGCGTCAGCCGTCGACCAACAAAGCATGACCACGCGGGAGATCGCGGCCAGGGTCAAAGCGGTTTCAGTCGCCACGGCACAATCGGCGCAGTCAATGGGTCAGGTCGTGGCGGTGGCGGGCCAGGCCGGGTTGGCCAGTCAGAAGGTGCTCTCAGGGACAACCGGTATTGGCGATGAGGCCGGTGTGCTGCGTGACGAGGTAGAACGGTTTCTGGTCATGGTACGAACCGACTCGGGAGAACGGCGACGGTTCGAGCGATTTGGGGTGAATGGCATCGCGGCCAGCCTGCTTCTGCCGGGCCGAGGCCCGATCCAGGTCGCGGTCACCGACCTGTCCGAGGGTGGCGCGGCTTTGCGTTGCGACCAGCAAGTCGCACTTGGCTCCGAACTATCTTTCGAATTGAACGAGGGCGGCGCCGCGGTCCCGGCCAGGGTGGTCAGGGCGGAGAACGGCGTCGTAGGGCTCGCGTTCCGCGAGGACGACGCGGTGCGCTCGAGGATCAGGCGCATGATCGAAGAAGATCCCAGGATAGGGTCAGCACGAAATCGCACGCAGGCGGACGGTGCGGCCGCGTGAGGCCCGGACTGGTCCTCCCCCGCCATTCCATTGGAACTAAGGCAACGCCCAGCAATAAGCGAGTCGAGGGACGCGCACTGCTCCCCGTCATCACCGGGCCTGACCCGGTGATCTCTCGCGGCACTGTGCTGGAACAGATCACCGGGTCAAGCCCGGTGATGACGAACGGAGGAGAGCCCGGCTGAAGCGATAATTAGTAGGCGTCGC
>JBEKGV010000480.1:0-4532 GCA_050012615.1 Acetobacteraceae bacterium
CTGGAACCGTTGGTCGCGCTGCCGGATGCCGTGGTCAACAACTCGGTGCCGGTAGGCCAGGTCGAGGGCCAGCACATCGATCAGGCCTTCATTGGTTCGTGCGCGAACGGCACGTTGGACGACCTCGCGGTGGTGGCGCATGTGGTGAAAGGCCGCCACGTCGCGAAAGGTACACGGCTGATTGTCACACCTGGAACGCAAACCATCTACCACGCCGCATTGAGGGCCGGTTACGTCGAAACAATCACCGCGGCGGGCGGCATCGTCACTCCCGCGACATGTGGCGCCTGTGTCGGAGCGCACCTCGGTACGGTCGGTCCGGATGAGATTTGCCTTACCGCCAGCACGCGCAACTTCAAAGGCCGCATGGGCGATCCCTCCGCGAGGATCTACATGGGTTCTCCCGCCACCTGCGCCGCGTCGGCGCTGACCGGGGTCATCACTCACCCCGGATCGTTCTTCGCGGCAGATGTCGCATGAGCGGATCAAACGCGTTGGGCGGTAAGGTCTGGAAGTTTGGCGACAACATCAACACTGACCTGATGTTGCCTGGCCCCTGGCTGTTTCGGTCGGCCGAGGAACAGGCCAAAGCGGTCTTCATCAACAATCGCCCCGAGTTTCTGCGCGAGATGCGGCGGGGCGACGTTATCATCGGCGGCTTCAATTACGGCATGGGATCATCCCGTCCGGCGGCAAGATCGTTGCGTAACTGTGGCGTCGGGTTCCTGCTGGCCGAGGCGCTCAACGGGTTGTTCTTTCGTAACTGCGTCAATTTTGGGTTCAAAGCCTTTGAATGCCCAGGGGTGAGCAAGGCGTTCGAGGAAGGCGATCGAGCGGAACTGTCGATCGATGATTGGACCGCGACCAACACTCGGACAGGGCAGACCCTGGCCGTCACGCCCATCCCCTCCATGCTTCTGGAGATGATGCTGGGCGGCGGCGTATTGCCGATGCTGGAGGCGAAAGGGCTGATCGCGAAGCGGAACGTTGGCTGATACGCCGCTCTTGCTGCCCTTGCACGAAATCGGACGATTTTAGTCGTGCCGCTTGTCTACCTGATCGCCGGCGAAGAAAGTGGCGACGTGCTCGGCGCACGGCTGATGCGCGCTATTATGGCCCGGCGGCGGGATATAACGTTCGCCGGCATTGGCGGCTCCGCGATGGCGGAACAAGGATTGGTCAGCCTGTTCCCAATCCGTGCGCTCGCACTGATGGGACTGATCGAGATTCTGCCGAAAATCTTCGAACTGCGTGCGCGGCTGAAGCAGACGGTCGCTGATATTGAGGCCCGCGCACCGGACGCGTTGGTCACGATCGACTCGCCAGGCTTCACGCTTCGCGTGTTGCGTGCGATCCAGCCCACCCAGGTGCGACGCGTGCATTACGTGGCGCCTCAGGTCTGGGCGTGGCGGGAGAGCCGCGTCAGGCACTTCCCAGGCCTGTGGGACGAGTTGCTTTGTTTGCTGCCGTTCGAGCCGGCGTTCTTTGCTCGCCATAATCTGTCTGCCAGGTTTGTCGGCCACCCGGTCATGGAAAGCGGTGCGGACGCGGGCAACGGCGAGCGCTTCCGGAATCAGCATGGGATTGGCGCGGACGCGAAAGTCGTGACGATTCTTCCCGGTAGTCGCCGCACCGAAGTGTCCCGCTTGCTGCCTGTCCTCGAAGCAACGATGCAGCGTCTACAGGATCGCGTGGTGCCGGTGGTACCTCTTGCCGGCCCGGTGGCGGACGTGGTGCGGCAGCATACGGCTGCGTGGTCGATCCCTCCGATTTTGGTCGCCGATGCCGCCGCCAAATATGATGCATTCGCGGCATCGTCCGCCGCGTTGACCAAGTCGGGGACGTCGGCATTGGAGCTGGCGTTGGCCGAGGTGCCGATGTTGGTCACCTATCGGCTGCATCCAATCTCACACCAGCTTGCCAAACGATTGACTAAGGTGAAATACGCGTCGATACCGAACCTCCTGCTGGATCGCCCGCTGGTGCCGGAATTGCTGCAAGCCGACTGCAATCCCGAGCGTCTTGCCGCCGAGTTACACCGCCTGTTAACCGACCCGGGGACTGGAATGGCGCAGCGACAAGGTTTCAAAGAGGCAATGAACATGCTGCGACCGCCCTCGGGTACGCCTTCGGAATGCGCCGCCGAGGTTGTGCTGTCAATGTTGCGCTAACGGTCTGGAGCGGTGCGGAAAGGATCGTTCCCCTTCGGTCAGAAGATGCTCAGTCTGCTCGGCTTTGGCGACATGGCCGCGTCATACCATATCCGGCCCTAAACGATAACGATCAGACCTTCAGCACCTCGGCACCCGGCCCGGCTTCCAGTTCGCATGCATTCACCGTCATCGCCAACAGGCTGTAATAGCCGATCGCGCCGGTAAGCTGGATCATCTGGTCGTTGCCGAACCGGTCCCGCATCGCATTGTCCATCGCCGCCGGGATCCGATGCTTGCGCAGCAACGTGCGCGTATACTCGATGATCATCGCATCCTCGGGCGGCACGCCGGCGATGGTGTTTTCACGGATCGCTGTAATCGTCGCTTCGGGCACGTCCTGGCGCCGCGCACCGCCAGTCTGCGCACCCCAGACATATTCGGCCTCGAATTCGCGCGCCACCACCATCGCGGCGAGCACTCGCACGCGCATCGGCAGCGTGCCCTCGAACCGGACCAACGCACCGAGATGCGCCACGCGGCCGGCAATCTCCGGGCTGTGCAGAAATACGCTGAACGGGCCGTGCAAGGCCCCGCGGCTGCCGATGATGGTATCGACGATCGCGTGATGTTCCGCGGGAACCTGGTCCTTGCTGGTGATCAGGGGAACGCGTGCCATGGCTCAGTCCTTCCTTGATGGGGCAAAATAAAGCGCGGGATCGGCGGCGCGAACACGGGCTTCGGGCAGGCCGAGCTCGCGGCGGACGATATTGGTGCCTTCAACCAGCGCGACACATTTGTAAAACGCGATGCGGCGGCTGAGGCCTTCGCGGCCGAAGCCGCAATCGGTGGTGATGACCAGACGTTCGGGCGGAATGTACTCCAGCGCCTTGCGGATCAGCATAGCAACGAACTCGGGCGGCTCGACGACGGTGTTGCAGTGGTTGACCACGCCGATGCCGATTTTCTTGTCGGTCTTGTATTGCGCGAACAGCGGCAGATCGCGACCCTCGCTGCTCGCGCACTCGAATGTAATGACATCCGCGTCCAGTTCCAGCAAATGCGGCAAGGCCCGTTCGTAACTGGGTACCTCCCAATAGACTCGCTGCTGGTTCGGATTGCCCCAGCAAGTGTGCACCCAAATCTCCGCGTTCACACCAACCAGTTGCCGATTGAACGCCTCGGTCATGAAACGCAGATCGGCGTCAGTCGTTTCAGGATTGACCGCGCGACCATGATGCGGCGGTTCCTCGACCTGGATCAGTGGACAACCCGCATCGGCGAGTTCGCGAAACTCGGCGTTCATGATGTCGCACAGGTCGAGAATCATCGCCTTGTCGTCGCCGTAATGTTCGTTCCACAACATGCTGGCGAGCGCGGGCGCACAAATGCCCCCGAACTTCACCGGCTTGTCGCTCAGCCGCTGTGCGGTCTTCCACAGTGCCGAATATTCCAACGGGCCGCGAGTCAGTTTTTCCGTCACCACTCCGGGTTGATACGCTTCTTGCACTTCCCACAGGATTTTGCCCGGCCGCAAACCGTGCCGGCTCATCCAGCCGCGAGACAGATCGCGATGGCCGGTAACACCGCCCAATCGCTCGATCGGATAAAAGAACCAGGATTTGCCGCCGACGGCGAGATCGAAGCGGCTGTCGCCATCGGTGACGATATCGAGTCCCGCCGCTTCCTGCGCGTTGATCACGGCGGCGACGGCGTCGGTGTATTGTTCCCGGAACAGCGAGTCGCCCATCGCCGTTTTGAACGACCGGCCGCTGAGGCTCACGTCGTACCAAAGTGGCCTCGGATAAGAGCCGGTGATGGCCGTCGGCATTATCATGTCACGCGTGACGCTCAGCATGACGTCCTCCTAATCCAGAAACGCCCGTAAGTGCTGCACCACGAATTCCGGGCGCTCCCGCACCGAGGCGTGGCCGGCCAGCGGCACCTCGACCACGCGGCTCCCTTTGATCGTTTCATGCATCCATTTCGCGGCGTCCTTGAATGACGGCCGTTCGTTGGAGCCATACATGATCAGAGTGGGTGCGCCGATTTTCTTCGTTTGCTCACGCGCATCGAGCGTCGCGAGCGTCTCGCAGGCCAGGGCATAGCCTTCGCCGTCGCAAGCCTCGAACGTTTCGCGCACATGACGCACGTTCGGCCCATCCTGCTCGAGCGAGTCTTTGGTGAAGAATACCTGCATCAGGAACGGGATAAGGCTCGGCACACCGTCTCGGCGCGCGGCGGCGGCGCGGAGTGGCCAATTGGCGCGCGATTCATCGTCGTAGCGAGCGGTGCAGTCGGCCAGCACCAATCTGTCGACCATATCCGGATATGTGCCGGCGAAATGCTGCGCGACACTTCCACCCAGAGAAATGCCCATCA
>JBEKGV010000481.1:0-4511 GCA_050012615.1 Acetobacteraceae bacterium
CCGCCTATTGATGCGGTTCACATGACCGCTGGCCATAATGTCCTCCGCGGATCAAGTCCCGATCAAGCTCGCATCCGTGTCCCTACCGCAAACTCCGACTGGCTGACGAGCACGGGCGAATCGGTTGATACTGTGTCCCGATGAGCGGACTCAGCAGGTTGATGTGGTCGGCGGCGGTTGAGCTATTTTGGTCGCGGGCTGCGTTGCAGGCCGAAATCGTTGTCCTTCGGCACCAACTCAATGTTCTGCGGCGGAGATCACCGAAGCGGGCAGCCCTCAGCAACATCGATCGCCTGGTGTTTGTTGGACTCTATCGTCTCGTTCCTCAAGTGCTGGACGCGCTGAAAATCGTCAAGCCGGAGACCTTGATCCGCTGGCACCGCACTGGTTTCCGATGTTATTGGCGCTGGAAATCACGACCGCGCGGTGGCCGGCCCAGGACCCCAACCGAAATTCGCCTGCTTATCCGCCAGATGAGCATCGCCAATCCGCTATGGGGAGCACCACGCATCCACGGTGAACTGCTTAAGCTGGGCATTGATGTCGGACAAACCACGGTTGCCAAATACATGGAAAGGCGAAGGCACCCTCCATCCCAAGGTTGGAGGACGTTCCTGCTTAACCATGCCGATGGCATCGCGTCGATAGACCTGTTTGTCGTTCCGACGGTCTCCTTTCGATTGCTCTACGGATTGCTGATTTTGCGACACGGTCGCCGTCAAATCCTCTGGCTGCGAGTCACCGCTCACCCTACGGCTGAATGGATCGCACGTCAGCTCACGGAGGCATGCGGCTGGACGGCAGCGCCGCAATACATCGTCCGTGACCGCGACGCTGTCTACGGTGATATTTTCCTTCGCCGCCTCCGAGCGATGGGCATTCGAGACCGGCCGACAGCGCCGCGATCACCGTGGCAAAACGGATATGCTGAACGGCTGGTCGGTTCGATCAGGCGGGATTGCCTGGACCATGTCGCTGTGTTCAGCGAGCGGCATCTTCGCCACCTGCTTAAATCGTATCAGGCATATTATAACGAGGCTCGAACACACTTATCGCTGGAGAAGGATGCACCGGTTTCGCGCGCGGTCCAGAGGGTTGGCCGTATCGTTGCCAATCCGGTTCTCGGAGGATTGCATCACGAATACGTTCGGATTTGATTTCCGGTAGGGACAGCGGGCCTAGTCGTCGAGCATTATCGAAAATCGGAAAAGATTGCCGTGAGCGATTTTATACAGACCTGCTCAGCCATCGGACCTAACGTAAATAAGTATGTGTATGCGCGCAGCTCGGCATATGACCGTAGATCGCGGACCATTGCGAGCATTTGCGTGTGGTGTCCTCAGGTGTGGCTGAGTAGTTTCCGAGTGTATTTTCGCAGGACCGCTGCGCAGAACCGCTGCTAGGTATTGTCGATCTCCGCGCTGGCCGGTGTCCAGCGCCGCTTTTCTCGTTCCCTACTCTAAGTGCATCAACTTATGACCATCCTCGAACCAGCCAGATCCCGGTCCGACCATCCCAAAGCGCTGACCGCCGGCATTTTCGACGTCGATGGTGTCTTGCTCGCGTCCCCCCATGAGCGAGCTTGGCGCGAAGCTCTCGAAGGTTTTGCTGACCCGGGTCGCTTCACGACCGCCATGTATGAGGCCCATGTAGCGGGCAAACCACGTCTTAGCGGCGCACGTGCTGCACTAGAGGCATTGGGTGTGCCGGACGCCGAACGGCAGGCTGTCATCTATGCCGAGCACAAGCAGAAGCGGCTCATGGAACTGATACATGCCGGGAGTGTCGCTGCGTTCCCCGATGCGCTCCGTTTCGTTCAGGCGGTCGGCGCACTGGGGTGGCCTATGGCGGTCGCATCGTCCTCGAAAAACGCCAACCAAATGATGCGGCAGATCCGTCTCGACTCCGGCCGGAATCTGCTCGAAGGCTTCACCGTCAACGTTTGCGGTCGCGATTTGCGGCAGGGCAAGCCAAACCCGGAAATTTTCCTGCTCGCCGCTACGGAATTGCACGTTGCGCCGGCACACTGCTTCGTGGTCGAGGACGCGCCCGCCGGCATCGAGGCGGTCCGCGCCGGCGGCATGGCGGCGCTCGGTGTTGCCAGATTGAAGGACGCTTCCGAGCTACAGGCTGTAGGGGCGGATCTGGTGGTGACGAGCCTGGACGATGTTGCCATCGACGCACTGGTCGACGGGCGGCTCAGCCACCGGGCGACATGATGGAGCCGGGAATGATGGATCACGCCCTCAAACCGACCGCAGATGCGGCTTGGGTCCTTGAAGCGGTGGGTTACGATCCGCTTCGCGAAGGCAGCCTTGAGTCACGCTTTGCGATCAGCAATGGCTTCTTAGGAATAAGGGGCGCGCGGGCCATTACGCGTGGAGCGCGTTGGGTCGTGCCACCGCACACCTATGTCGCCGGGTTGTTCGACACGCTCGGCACCAAAGCCGCCATTCCTGAGCTTGTCCCGGCCGCCGACTGGCTGAAAGTCCGTATATCGCTGTCTGGCAGGCCTCTGGTGCATCATCCTGGGGATATATCGTCCTATCGCATGACGCTCGATTTGAGGCGGGGAGCATTGCTAGCCGAGTCCGGCCTCCTGAAGGCTCCCGGTGTTGGCATCCGCTTGCACACGTTGCGTCTTGTATCCATAAGCGAGCGCGCGGTTGGGCTGCAGCTGATCCAATTGGAGGTCGAGGACGGAGAGGTCGAGGTCACGCTCGAAGCGTCGTTTGAGGGTATCAATCTCGGGCTCGTCCCTGAACGGCTCGATCAGGATCTCGGCGTGTGGCACACCCAACATTCCGGCAAGAGCGTTGCCATGGTTACCGCATCGTCGCTGCAGATCGACGGCCACGATCTTTCGGCTACCGCCATCGCCCAGTTGAAATGGTCCTGGAGCTGGAAAGCACGCGCCGGACAGATTGCGTGTTTCGAGCGCACTGTCGCCGTCGCGCGAAGCGACACCCAAGATTTTGACCCAGGCAGAGGGGCACGAGACAAGCTTGATGTTGCGCGCCACCTCGGTTGGCGCGGCGTGTTGGCGGAACACGAGACGGCCTGGGCAAGCCGCTGGCGGTGCAGCGACGTCGAGGTCGACGGCGATGACGCCGCACAGCAGGCACTACGGTTCGCTATCTACCATCTGAACAGCGCCGCCAATCCGGCAGACGAGCGCGTGTCGATCGGTGCCCGCGCGTTGACCGGCGACGACTACCATGGGCACGTGTTTTGGGACACTGAGATTTACCTTCTGCCCTTTTATATCCTGACCTGGCCGGAAGCCGCCCGCGCACTGCTCATGTATCGCTTCCGCACCCTCGACGCTGCGCGGGCGAAATCGGCAAGGATGGGCTGGCGTGGTGCCCTCTACGCTTGGGAGTCCGCCGATAGCGGTGCTGAGACCACTCCGAAGCAGGTTATCGGTGCGGATCGTCAGGTTATCGATATCCTGTCCGGCAGAGAGGAGCAGCACATTAGCGCGGACGTCGCCTATGCGGTCTGGCAATACTGGCAGGCGACCAGAGATGAGACGTTTCTGCGCGACGCCGGCGCCGAGATACTTCTCGAGACAGGCCGATTCTGGGCCAGTCGCGCTCTGCTGGAAGCGGACGGTTACCGCCATATCCGCGACGTCATCGGACCGGACGAGTATCACGAACATGTCGATGACAACGCGTTCACCAATGTCATGGCACGCTGGAACATCCGGCGCGCGATCGATGTAGCGGCGCTCTTGCGCGAGCGCTGGCCTGAGTGCTGGAAAAGCCTCTCAAGCCGCCTCGGCTTGGATGACGCTGAACTAAACCAGTGGCGAAGCGCCGCAGATTCGATAGCGACCGGCCTCGATCCGAAAACGGGGCTGTTCGAGCAGTTTGCGGGCTATTTCGCTCTCGCAGAGATCGATCTGGCGGACTACGCGGGCCGCTCCGTACCAATGGACGTGGTGCTTGGGCGGGCGCTGACCCAAGGATCCCAGGTGATAAAACAAGCCGATGTCGTCGCGCTTCTCGGGCTGCTGCCGGACGAGTTTGTTGGTGAGACCGGGACAGCGAACTTCCAATACTACGAACCTCGCTGCGGCCACGGCAGTTCGCTGAGCCGCGCCATGCACGGTTTCGTCGCTGCTCGACTAGGCTACTCCGAAATGGCACTGCGCTATTTTCGGCAGACCGCAGCGATTGATCTCGCGGATACTCATGTGGCCATTGACGGCGGTATCCACATTGCGGCTCTCGGCGGAGTCTGGCTGACGGCAGTGTTCGGTTTCGCTGGACTGTCATTGCAGAACGACGGCGTGGCCATCGACCCGCAGCTGCCGGCGGGTTGGAGCAGCCTTGGCTTCGGCCTTCAGTGGCGCGGCCGACGCCTCACAATCAGGATTGACCAGGCCAAGCAATGCCTGAAAGCAACCCTGGAAGAAGGAGAACCGATGACACTTGTCGTCAACGGCACATCCCACCAGCTCCGCTCCGACCAAGCGCTCCGGGTCTCGGTCGAGCCGGATGGAT
>JBEKGV010000482.1:0-4504 GCA_050012615.1 Acetobacteraceae bacterium
ATTGACGTACGGCTTTTCAAATCCGTCATGGCCCGGCTCGTCCGGGCCACCTGTACCAGCACGGTGCCGCGACAGGTGGCCCGGACGAGCCGGGCCATGACGACAATGGCAAGAGTCAGTCTATTCGCCGGTTGGTATTATTCCCGGCGGCGATGTGAAATTCCCGCGGCGCCGGTCAGGCCCGGGTCGACAGCGCCATCGGACCAGTCACCCGGGCCCTGTACCGCCCGTTGCCGTAACAAGGTTCGGCCTTGCCGGCTGCCGCGGCGGCCCGCACGACGATCCCGATCACGCGCTGCTGAGCGACGATCGCACGCTCGAGCAAGCGGCGGTTCTGCGAGGCCAGACCGTCCAACCTCCTGGCGATCGTAACCAGGGACAGATGAGTGGGCGCTGACGAAGCCTCTCCGGCCGCGGTCAGATCGCCGATCGCGGCGGTCTTCTCGGCCAAAAGCCCGGCCGCCCGCCGAAGATCCATGGCCCGCAGCGCATCGTTTTCCTGTTCCAGGATGTCGGCGAGACGTTGTGCCGCCGTGATCAACAATGTCGGCATCACGACTTACCCTCCTGCATCTTCAGCATCGCGTCATGGATCGGCGTCGCGAGACCGAGCCCGCCAGAGGCGGCGATTTGTTTGGCGATCTCGTCGACCAGCATCGGCTTCCAGGTTTTCTCGGCCTCGCCGCCACCGAACAGGTTTTCCTTGTCATTCACGGTCTCGAACATCGGCCTGAGGAACTCGCCCAGTGCCATGGCTTCGAAATCGCGGGCAGTTTTCCACAGCTTCGCGGGATCGGCCGGGAGCGTGGGACGCGTCACCGGTTCGGCCGGCTGTTGGGGTACTGTCACCATCGGGGTCATTACTTCACCTGCAGGTCGGCCTGCAGGGCGCCGGCCGCTTTAATGGATTCCAGGATCGAGATCAGATCGCGCGGCCCAACACCCAACGCATTGAGCGAGGCGACGAGGTCGCGAAGGGTCACGCCGCTCTCCAGGATGCCAAGTTTTTTGTCGTGCTGATCGTCGACCTGGATCTGGGTGCGCGGCACGACGGTCGTGGTCCCGGTCGAACGCGGAGCGGGCTGACTGACCTGAGGTGTTTCCGTCACCCGGATCGTCAGATTGCCCTGAGCGATCGCGACCGTGCTGATCCGGACGTTGTCGCCCATGACGATGGTTCCGCTCGCCTCGTCAATGATCACGACAGCGGGACTATCCGGTTCAATGCGTAAATTTTCGATCTTGCCCAGTACCTCGATCGGATCGCGCATCGCGATGTCGATCACGACGGTGCGCGGATCGACGGCTTTGCTGATTGGCCCAACGGCCCGATTGATTTCGGCGGCGATCCGGAGGGCCGTCGTCAGATCTGGGTTCCGCAAACCAAGCCGGAGCGAATTGGCTCCCTTGTCGAGCCGAAACGCGACCTCTTTCTCCACGGTCGCGCCGTTGGAGATCCCGCCAGCGGTAGGCACTCCGCGGGTGACCGATGAGGCCGCGCCTCGGGCAGCGATGGCACCCGTCGAAATCGCACCCTGTGCGACGGCATAAACGTCGCCGTCGGCCGCGAGCAGCGGGGTTACCAGCAGCGTGCCGCCGGTCAGGTTCGTGGCATCTCCAAGCGCCGATACCGAGACATCGATGCGGCTGCCGCCGTGGGTGAAAGCGGGCAGCTCGGCGGTCACCATCACCGCGGCAAGGTTCTTGGTCTGCAGTTTCGCCACCTGGTCGCGCGTATTGACTCCCAGGCGTTCCAGCATTCCGATCAATGATTCTCGGGTGAAAACCGAATTGTCGAGCTTGTCGCCGGTACCGGCCAGCCCGACGACCAGCCCATAGCCGATGAGTTGATTGACCCGAACCCCTTCAACATCCGCGATGTCCTTGATCCGGACCTGGCCATGCGCGGGCGGCTCGGATGCCAGCAACACGGCGAGCAACACCCAAAAAACGGCGACAATTCGGCGAGCCCAAGCCACGTCGAGGCCTTCCCGGTAAGAACTTTGCAAGGATTAGAGGTCACATTCGTCCCGCCGCTCCTCACGTTGAATGAGGCAAGGCTCGTGCCAGGCAAAAAGCATGGCGATGCGCGGGCATCCCGAGATGACCGCGAGGCAGAATTTGCCGCCCGGCACAGATGACCTGGTTGGAGCAACGGACATGGTCGACGGCGTAAGACTGGACGGCATTCGCGGAGCAGCGTCCGTGCCGAGTAATGGTGCGAAGACGCCGGGGGGGAAGTTCTCCGTCGACGACGGCGCCACGCCCCTGACCCACAACGCACGACTTTCCACGATGGCCGGCATCGATCTCGAAAGCATGCTGGCGCTGCAGACGGTTGACGAGGCGGCCGAACGCGACCGCTCGGCGCGAAAGCGCGGGACCGCGATGATCGCCGCGTTGACAAAATTGCAACACACGATGCTGGCGGAGGAAGACCCGTCGTCGGCACTTGTCGCGCTGAAAGAGCTGACCACCGACGGTGCCGCCGCCGACGATCCGGAACTGGATGCGATCCTGCGGGCGGTCGACTTACGCTCCCGGGTCGAAATCGCCCGCCGTCAGCGCCGGGCGTGTTAAGTGCCAAAGGGAGGGTGCCAGAGGGAGGCTGCCAGAGGGGAGCTGCCAGAGGGGAGCTGCCAAAGGGACCCTAAAGGCTAAACGACGAACCTGGCTATTAAGCAGTAGGTCGTTGGAGGACCTGAAGATTTACGTCATGCCTCTTGGCGCGGGGGTATCGCATCGCTATAAGCCCGCCGGTCTGACCCGCGCTCCGCACGGGCCGGATGCCGTCGCTCACCTGTTTGCGGCGGAAACAGAGTAAACAGGACCGGCGCCGATGCTTCTTATGTTGCCCCCAGACTACCGGCCTTCCGAGGACGAGGAATTCATGAGCCCTCTCCAGGTCGAATATTTCAGACAAAAACTCTTACGCTGGCGTGCCGAACTATTGAAAGAGGCCGATGGTACGCTGGCCAGCCTGTCGCAAGGCGGCATCCTGGAACCCGACATCACGGACCGTGCCAGTGTCGAAACCGATCGGGCCCTTGAACTGCGCACCCGCGATCGTGCCCGCAAGTTGATCTCCAAGATCGACCAGGCGTTGGGCCGCATCGAAAGCGGGACCTATGGTTACTGCGAGGAAACCGGCGAGCCGATCGGCATAAGGCGGCTGGAGGCCCGGCCGATCGCAACGATGTCGATCGAGGCGCAGGAGCGGCATGAACGCATGGAGCGGGTCCACCGCGACGATTGACGTCCGCGATAAGGCGGCGCAGGTCTTCGCCCATGCCGGCTATCCCTCCATCCGTCGTTTCGGTCGAGCGTCTGATCTGGCGCGGTGACGTCACGAGTTCGGGTGCGCGGGCGATCCCCGAAGAGACCCCGATCGCGCTGACTTATGGCCGGACCACCCACGCGGTGATGATGGCGACCCCCGCCGACCTCGAGGATTTCGCTCTCGGGTTCAGCCTGTCCGAAGGCATCATTGAGCGCCCGGAGGAGATCGAGGCGCTGGACGTGGTCGTCGTAGCCGACGGCATCGAACTGCGTATGGACCTGTGCCCAAAGCGCCAATCCGGGCTGGCGCGACGGCAACGCCGGATCACCGGGCCGGGCGGCTGCGGACTTTGCGGCATGGACAGTCTGGCGGAGGCGCTTCGTCCTGTACCGGTCGTCGTGTCGGATATGGCTTTCACCCCAGCGGAGATCCAGGCGGCACAGGCCTCGATGCCGGACGCGCAACGACTCAACGCGCAGACACGGGCGGTGCATGCGGCTGCTTTCTGGACGCCGCGGCGCGGTCTCGTCGCACTGCGTGAGGATGTCGGCCGGCACAACGCTCTCGATAAGCTTGTGGGCGCGATGGCGTCGTCCGGACATCGCGCGGCGGAGGGGATCGTGCTGCTAAGCAGCCGTGTGTCGGTGGAAATGGTGCAGAAGGCCGCGGTGCTGGGGGCGCCGTTGATCGTCGCTGTCTCCGCGCCGACCGCCCTCGCCGTCCGCACGGGCGACGCGGCGGGCATGACGTTGGTCGGGATCGCGCGGTCAGACGCGTTCGAGGTCTTCACTCACCCCAATCGTATCACGGCGGGACCGGTTCGCCATGTCGCATGATAGGCTTGCATATATGGCCAACCAGATTGGCCGCTTCTTCGCCCATCAAAAGGAGGAGCAGGCGGTCGCGTCGATCAATGACCACATCCGGAAGTTCTGGGATCCACGCATGCGAAAGCAGATCCTCGGCGAACTGGACACCGCGCAATTGGACCCGCGGGTCAGACGCGCGGTGGAACGGTTGAAGGATCCGGCGTGACCATTCAACGTCATGGTCCGGCGATGACGATTCAGGGACAACAACTCGCGGTTTACCGATAGCGAGTACTAAGCTGGACTTTATCGAATCACGCGGCATGGGCGAGTGCGTTTGCGGCGCGATCCCACAACTCGCGAGGAATTTTAATGCTGTCCCGGCGGCGCCAGGACATGAAAGAAACCTGGTGAT
>JBEKGV010000483.1:0-4500 GCA_050012615.1 Acetobacteraceae bacterium
GTTCACCTGGGTCGCCACGTTCAATGCATTGGCGTTCGGCAACTGGAAAACCGCGATGCCGGCGGCGGGTTTGCTGTCGAGCGTGAAGGATTGCGCGTAGGTTTGGGCACCTAGTTCGACTCGTGCAACGTCTTTGACGCGGGTGATTTGGCCGCCATTCGCGCCGGCGACCTTCACGATGATGTTGGCAAACTGGGTGGGATCGGTCAGCCGCCCCTCGACATTCACGGTGTATTGAAAATCCTGGTCGGCCGGTGCCGGCGGCGTACCGATCTGGCCGGCGGTCACTTGCTGACTTTGCTGCTGAACCGCCTGCATGACGTCGTTCGGGGTCAGGCCTCGCGTTCGCAACGCGTTCGGATCGAGCCAAATCCGCATCGCGTATTGGCCAACGCCAAACACGACAACGTTGCCCACGCCTGGCACCCGTGCCAGTTCGTTGACGAGACTGATCGCGGCATAGTTGCTCAAATACAGACTATCACGGCTCGCGTCCGGCGACCGCAGCGCGATGATTTCGAGGATCGATGTGGACTTTTGCTGAACGGTGACGCCTTGCACCTGCACTTGCTGCGGTAACGACGCCATCGCCGCCGAGACCCGGTTTTGCACCAGCACCTGGGCGAAATTCAGATCGGTGCCGATGGCGAATGTTACGGTCAGCGTATAAGTACCATCGCTCGCGCTGGTCGACTGCATGTAGAGCATGCCTTGCACGCCGTTGACCTGCTGCTCGATCGGCAAGGCAACCGTATCCAACACCGTGGAGGCGCTCGCACCCGGATAACGCGTGGTGACAGAGACAGTTGGCGGCACGACGTTCGGATACTGCGCCACCGGCAGGGTGAACAAAGCGACCGCGCCGATGACGACCATGACGATCGCCAGCACGTTCGCCAGGACCGGACGATCGATGAAGAACTTTGATATCATCGATCGGGTCCGCCGGCGGGCTGCGCGGTTATCTCCGTGTCCTGCGGCACGATCTTCGCGCCCGGGATCGCTTTCTGCAGGCCGGTGACGACAACACGATCATCGAGCGACAGGCCCGAGGTAATCACGCGCAAATCGCCGACCATCTGACCTGTCCGGACGGCCCGCTGTTGCACGATATTGTCTTTGTCGACCACCAGCAGATACCGGCCGCCTTGATCGGTTCCCAGCGCGATGTCGGGGACCAGGAAGGCAAGCGACTTCTGGATGTTCAGCGGAATGCGCATGCGCACGAACATGCCCGGCAGCAACACCCGGTCCGCATTCGACAGAACACCGCGCACCGTGAGCGTGCCGGTCGAGGGGTCGATATCAGGCGCGGCGTAGTCGATGTGTCCCTGACGAGGATAACCGGTTTCGTTCATCAAACCGACTTCGATTGGCACCTTGGCGAGTTCAGCCGGCCCGACCGGCCGGTTTCCCAGCGAGGCCTTGACCCGCAGCACATCCTGCTCGCTGATCGAGCCAATCACGCGGATCGGATCGAGTTGGTAGATCGTCGCGAGCGTCGTTGGTCCGGTCACGCCCACCAGACCGCCTATCGACACCTGGTGTGCGCTCACCTGACCATCGAACGGCGCGGTAACACGCGTATAGCCAAGATTGATCGCCGCGATCGTCACCGCGGCCTGTTGATTGGTAACGCTCGCCTGATTGCTATCCCGCGTGGCCCGTGCCTGATCGACGGTCGACCGAGACGAAAAATCAGTTCGGCCAAGTGAGGCCTGCCGATCGTATTCCACCGAGGACTGCGTGAGCTGCGCCTGCGCCGAGGCAAGCTGGGCCTGGGCCTGCTGAAGCTGTGCCTCGTAAGGTGCCGGCTGGATCACGAACAGGGTGTCGCCCAGTTTCGCCGATGCGCCATCCTGATAGTCGATGGACTGGAGGAAACCCTGTACGCGGGCGACCAAATCAACCTGGTTGTAGGCCTGCGCGTTGCCGGTCAGCTCAAGATACGGCGTCACCTCCTGGCGTAACGGATGCGCGACGCCGATCTGAGGCGGCGGTGGGGGAATGAAGGCGTTCTGCTTCTTGCAGCCGGTCAGCAGCAGCGCGGAAATGCCCGCGAGGCTGACCCAGCGGCCCAAGGTCCCGACAGTTGATGCGAACAACTTCAATCCCCCCTCGCCGGCAGCCGCACGGGCTTTGCACGATGGTGCGTATTGATGGGACGATGGCCGCGCACCGCGCTTTCCGTCAACCGCACGCCAGGGCGAGAAATACCCCATGATCATCGTCTTCGGCTCCGTCAACCTCGACCTGATCTTTCCGGTACCGCACATTCCTGGGCCGGGCGAGACGGTGCTCGGCCCATCGCTCCGTTTCGAGCCAGGCGGCAAGGGAGCGAACCAGGCTGTCGCGGCGGCGCGTGACGGCGCGGTCGTGGTCATGGCGGGCGCGGTCGGCCGCGATACTCTCGCCGACAGCGCGCTAACCTTGTTGCGCGAGGCGCACGTCGATCTCACACGCCTGATCGAAACCGATGCGAGCACCGGCTGCGCGGCGATCGCCGTGGACCCGGAGGGCAATAACGCGATCGCCGTTGGCTCCGGGGCCAACCGGTTCGCGCGCCACGGCCAGATCGAGGATGCGTTGCTCGGCCCGTGGTCCACGGTTGTGCTGCAAATGGAAGTTCCGGCCGAGGAGACCGCCGCTCTGATACACCGGGCTCGCGCGAAGTCGGCGCGGGTCGTGCTCAATCTGGCGCCGGCCGGGCCCTTGCCGAAGGCGGCTTTAAAGGAAGTCGATGTCCTCGTGGTCAACGAGACGGAAAGCGCGTGGCTCGCGGCCCATTTGGGTTGTGCTGACGGCGCGGCCCAGATGTTCGATCGTCTCGGAGTGACAATTGTTCGCACCATGGGCGCGGCTGGATTGGAGGTCGCGAACGCCACGGGCGTAACGGCCGTTCCCGCCCGCGAAATTATCCCTGTCGACACGACGGCAGCGGGCGATTGTTTCGTTGGCGTTCTGGCGGCGGCGCTCGATCGTGGGGCGACGATGATGGTAGCGCTCAGCCGAGCGACAGCGGCTGCCGCGTTGTGCTGCACCCGGGCCGGCAGCCAGGGCAGCATTCCATTCGGTCACGAAACGGATGTCTTCCTCGCGCCGGACCTGTGACAAATCCGGCCGGAAGTGGCAGGTTCCGGCCCATCACGGCGCGGGGGAAGCATATCCATGAACAAACAACAGATCGAACGGGCGGCCCACATCCTTGTCCAGGCACGTCGCGATATGCAGCCGCTGAGCGGACTGCCGGATGGACTTAAACCTGCGTCCGTCGAGGAAGCTCACGCGATCCAGGACGAGGTCAGCCACCAACTCGGTCAGTTGATCGGCGGGTTCAAGGCGATGGCGCCGGCTGATGGCGAGCCCGTTCGGGGCATCGTCTATGGCGGGACCATCCAAGACTCGCCGTGCAAGCTTCGGGCTTCCACCGTGCCGCAATGCGGGGTCGAGGGCGAGGTCGCGTTCATCTTCCGCCGTGATCTGCCGTACCGCGGCAGGCCCTACACCCGCAACGAGGTTGCCGCCGTCCTTGACGCGTGTGCCGCGATCGAGGTCGTGCACAGCCGCTTCGCTCAGAAAGCGCCGGTGTCGAACCTGGAGAAGCTGGCTGACTCGATCAGCAATGGAGCCCTGGTGCACGATGTGCCGCGTTCCGATTGGCATGGTCTCCAACTGGGCAAACTGAAGGTCACTCTGAGCGTGAATGGGAAGTCACGGCTTGATCAGGTCGGCGGCCACCCGACCGGCGATCCCCTCGGCGTCGCTGTCGTGCTGGCCAACATATGGCGTGAGAAGGGCGGCGTGCGCGCGGGGCAGTTCGTTACGTGCGGTTCGTTCACCGGTCTTAAGTTCCTGAAGCCGGGCGATGTTTGTTCGGTCCGGTTTGCGGGTTTGGGCGCCGCTGAGGTCACGTTCACGAAGGGGTGAGAATGTAGCAGATTGTGGGCGACGTAGTTTTGGGGGCATGTGCCGTGGGCGCTCGATCAAGAGGCCATCTATAAGGGGGCACACCGCAATTTATGCGTCATGGCCGGGCTTGACCCGGCCATCCGTCGAGGCACGTGCGGCGATTGATGGCCGGGTCAAGCCCGGCCATGACGAGAAAAACGCCCATGTGGCTCGACCCGGCCGTGACGAGAAACGTTGCGTGCACCGACCGAGGACGACGGTAGCGAACGAAGTCTCAAGCCGGCACCCGTGAAATCAGCCGACTGGTGCGGTACACGTCAGCCCAGTACTTCAGCAAGAAGTTGCAGGGCTCGGTCGGAAAAGACACGCATGTTGGCCACGCGGTCCGCATCCCCTGTCTCCAACGTGATCGCCTTGGAGAATCCAGGGCCGGTCAAGGCGATGCAGGTGTGTCCCGCCTTGTCCCCGTATCGATTTCCCGTGGGGCCGCTCGCTCCGGTCTCCCCCAGTCCCCATGTGGCATCGAGCCGCTTGCGGACGGTGTCCGCCAGCAGCAGAGCGTATGGCTCGGTAGAGGCGCGTTCGATCGGC
>JBEKGV010000484.1:0-8284 GCA_050012615.1 Acetobacteraceae bacterium
GTGATGACGATGATCCCAGTGCTGAAACAATGCGGCAACGACTTCTCGCGCGAGAACATCATGAAGCAGGCGGCCAATCTGAAGGACCTCGAGGTACCGCTGTTGCTGCCCGGCATCCGGGTAAATACCAGCCCGACCAACTATCACACGATCGGACAGGTTCAAATGATGCGGTGGGCCGGCAAGAGCTGGGACTTGTTCGGTGATGTCCTCGGCGCGGGTTCCATCTGATACCGGCTGCTCTTCTCGCCGCGAACGGCGGCGACGATTAGCGCCCCGCGGTCTGTTCGGGAAATTGTGTCTCCCACCCGCCGCCGAGCGCCTTGTACAGCGCCACGAGGTTCGTCGACAGAGTCGTTTCGCTATCGGCGAGCTGCTGCCTCGCCGAAAGCAGTGTCCGCTGCGCGTCCAGTACTTTCAAAAAGTCGGCCAGTCCCCGCGTGTAAAGATCTCGCGAAAGATTAAGCGCCGTCTCACTGTCGCGCGCGGTGGCCGCCAACAAATCGTGCCGCCTCTGTTCGTCGGCGTAGGCGCTCAGTGCGTTGTCAACTTCTCCCAACGCCTGGAGCACGACTTTCTGATACGTGACAGCCGCTTCCTGCTGCTGCGCCTTGCGGAGCTGCAATGTCGCGCGCAACTGGCCGCCTTCAAATATCGGCACGGTCAGACTTGGCCCGAACGCATATTGCCCCGCCGCGGTGGTAAAAAGATTCTTCGGTTGCAGCGCTTGCACACCGACACTGCCGGACAACGTCACCGTGGGGAAAAAACTGGCCACCGCGACGCCGATATCCGCCGTGGCGCCATGCAAACGAGCCTCGGCCTCCCTGATATCGGGACGCCGTCGCGCGAGTTCGGACGGCAATCCAATGGGCACCCGGGGTGGCACGGGAGGCACCGGTGCGGAGGTGCTCAACTCGCCGCGCAACGCGCCCGGTTGCAGGCCCAGAAGCGTTCCAATCGCGTTTACGAAGGCGGTCTCCTGCTGCTCGAATTGAGGCAGCAATGCCTGGATCGAACTCACCTGGGCCCGGGCCGTCGTGACATCGAGCACAGGCGAGAGACCGATATTGGCGCGTGATTGGGTCAGGCGGAGGGTGTCCTCGGCCGTCGCCGCATTCTCCCGCGTGATCGCAATGTCGGCCTGCACGCCGCGCAACTGCACATAGTCGCGCACCAGCTCCGCGAGGCTGTTCAACAGCGTGTCGCGCCGCGTCTCCGCCGATGTGTCGATGCTGGCGTCGGCGGATTCGATTGATCGTCGTACGCGACCCCACAAGTCGAGTTCCCACGACGCATCGAATCCCGCCTGATATAAATCGAGCGGCGCGATGCTCGTTGCTCCGATGCCGCCCGTCCCAGCGCTGGTGCCAGCGCCGTTCGCTGACGTTCCGGCACCGCTGCCAGAAGCAAAACCGGACGCGGACGATGGCGAGAACGCACTGAAAATGCCTTTGGCGCTGGGCTTTTCGCGCGTGTAGGACGCGTTGCCGTTTAAGGTTGGGAATAGCCCGGATGCGACCTGCCCGCGTTGCGCACGGGATTCAGCGAGACGAATCGTCGCGATGCGCACATCGAGATTCTTTTCCGCGACGAGATTGACCAGTTTGGTGAGTTCCGGGTCGTTGAAAAGCGACCACCACGCCGGATCGATCGGTTCGGGTACCGTCAGGCTACGCTCGGCAATGGTGGGCGCCGGGTGCCCGGCCAACCACGATTCCGGTGCGGCGGGAGACGGGCGTTTGAAGTCGGGACCGACCGTACATCCGGCGATCAGCATCGCGCCTGCCAGCAGGATCCCGCGCTCAATGCCCACCGGCACGCGCTCCCTTTGGGACGTTACGCAGGAACAACACTATCGGCGCGAATATCAGCGCGATGACCGCCAAAACATAAAATACGTCGATATAGCTTAAGACCGACGCCTGAACATCGACCGCCTGACCGACCTGAGCCAGGCTTTGACCATGCATATCGATGTAACGTGTCACATGTTCGGCGAGCCGTTCGTGGTGGAACTGGTCGCGCTGCTGCAGCAGCGTCGTGGTGAACGACACACCCACGCTGCCGCCCAGGTTGCGCATCAAATTGATGATGGCGGATGCTTCGTTGGTTTTGTTCGGGGGAATGCCGGCGTAAGATGCCGCGGTGATCGGAATGAACAGGAACGGCAGCGCTACGACCTGCAGCATCCGAGCCTCCGCCAGCGTCCAGAACGAGACGTATGAGTCGAGACCCGTTAAATGGTACAGCGAAAATGCGGTCATCGCGAGCGCGCCAAACAGCAGCCACTTTGGCTGCACCAGTCCGCTTACCAGGCCAGAGAACGGCATCATGATCACCGTAACGACGCCTCCAAGCGCCAAGGTCTTACCGGCGGTGATCGCATCATAACCCAGCAGCTCCTGGGAGAATTGCGGCAGCAACTGCGTCGTGCTGATCAGCATGAACCCGATGATGAACATCACCGCGCTGCAAATGGCGAAGGACGGGATAGCCAGCAGACGCACATTGACCACTGGCTGGCGGTGATGTGTCTCCCATAGAACGAGTATCACCAATGAAACAAAACAGACGATCCCCAGCGTGGTGATGAACGACGATGAAAACCCATCATCCCGCTGGTACTGGTCCAGCATGATCTGCAGCGAGCCGAAGCCGAGAACCACCAGTGCGAAGCCAACATAATCGACCGACAAACCTCGCGCGAGCAGTTTGCGACGTTCGTCTCGCAGTGCCTTCGGTTCGTAAATGAACAGCCCGGTCAGCGTGAGCGAAAGCAATCCAACCGGGAGATTGATCAAAAACACCCAGTGCCAGGAGAAATCGTCGGTCAGGTACCCGCCCAGTACCGGTCCGATCGCGGGCGCCACGACGACCGTCAACCCATAAAGGGCGAAGGCCATCGATCGCTTCTCGGGGGGAAAACTGTCGGCGAAAATCGATTGCTCAGTGGGCGCCAGGCCGCCGCCGCCGATACCCTGAATGATGCGCCAGATGATCATGTAGCTCAGAGACGTGGCGAACCCGCACATCACTGAGCTGACCGTAAAAATCACCACACACGACATGTAGAACCGCTTGCGGCCAATCACGTTCGACAGCCATCCGCTGATCGGCAGTACGATCGCGTTCGAAACGAGGTAGCTGGTCAGAATCCAAGTGGCCTCATCCTCGCTCGCCGCGAGGCCGCCGGCGATGTGGCGCAACGCCACGTTGGCGATCGTGGTGTCCAGCACCTCCATGAAGGTCGCGATGGAGACGATCACGGCGATCAGCCATGGGCTGTTCGGCCCCGCCGCCGAACGCGGCAGATCCGCGTTCCTGGACGTCGGGCGGGGCATGGCGTCAGCGCACCTTCACCCGGGGCTCCACCGATAGGCCCGGCGCGAGACGGATATTCTCCACGCGGTTGTCGTCGAATACGATTTTGACCGGCAGGCGTTGCACCACCTTGACGTAATTGCCCGTCGCGTTCTCCGCCGGCAGCGTGCTGAACGCCGACCCGCTGCCATTCTGGAAACTATCCACGCGCCCATGGAGAGTGATGCTCGGGTAGGCATCCAGGTGGATGTCGACGATGTCGCCCGGCTTCATGTCCGTCAACTGCGTTTCCTTGAAATTCGCCGTCACGAACATGTCCAGCGGCACGACCGCGACCAGCGCCTGCCCTGGCGAGACGTATGTGCCCAGTTCGACATTGCGCTTGGCGATGCGGCCGGCGACTGGGGCGACGATCTTCGTGTACGAGAGTTGCAGTTCCGCGTTTTCGACATTGACCTGGGCCTCGCGCGCGCTCGCCTCGGAGGCATGAACCTGTGCCTCGGATGCGGCGATCTGCGCGTGAGCTCCATCAACGGCACTCTTGGCGGCGTCCAGCCGCGCCTCTGTTCAAGGTTGGCCTTCTGCAAGGCCAATTGCGCCTGTGCCTGAGCGACCTGGGCCTGCGAGGTACCGAGACTGGCCTGCGCCTGATCCAGCCTCACCTGATAGTCCCGGGGATCGATTTCGATTAGAGTTTGACCGGCCGCGACCTTTTCATTGTCGTCGAACAAAACCTTGATAACCCGGCCCGAAATTTGCGAGGAGACGTTGGCGACATGCGCATCGATGAACGCGTCGTCGGTGTTCTCGTAATCACGCGTGTTCAGCCAATAAACGACTCCGCCGATGGCCAGGGCGGCGAACACCAGCCCGACCGCGACAAATGGCAGCATCCGGCGAAAAAAGGATTTTCTTGGGCCGGACGGGTCTTGCGGCGAGTCGTCGTCCCCACGATCGCCCTTGTCATCTTCGGTCGTCTGTTGAGCGTCATGAAAGCCGTCGCGATAACCCGTCCGATACTGATCGTCCATGACCGGTTGTTCGCGGTGGTCGTGCTCGACCGAGGGATCAGTGTCCACGGGGACACCCCCTGAATTCTTGATCTCAGCAGAACCGCGTTGACGTGTGGGGGACCCAAGGTTGACATCCGCGGCCATGCTGCGTCTCTCGTCGTTTTGCCACAGCGGGCGCGAGCCGTCTTGAACGGTGGTCGCTATCGCGGACGCGGCCTTCCCGCTGGGCATTAATGCCTCGTCAGCCATTTGGTTCCCCAGTTATCGCGAGGCACCTCGATGCGGCCATGATAGCGCGATCCATCTGACGCGGCAGGTCGCCCAGAATATAAATAGACTCTCCCTGGGGGAATTTGCTCTGGAATCGCCTCGGCACGGACCAGTCCAGACCGCCCGATGAGCTCTTGTTCGTCAGGCCGCTGTCGTGTCCATTGCCGCGCATGGATAATCCTGGAATCGACCGCCAAGAGCCCAGTCCAGGGCCGCTCCCCGTCCGTACGGGTGTGCCGCTCCGCGCGCAGCGAATCGCCCGGGTTGTGCTCGCGCTTGTTCTGACCGCTCTCGGGATTTGGACACTACAGGAGTTCCTGTCCGCGTTGGTCTGGGCTGCGATCCTGGCAGTCGCGTTCTGGCCCTCGTACCAGCGGGTAACGCGGCGCTGGCCGCCAGGCCGCCACGAGATCCTGCTTCCCGCGGCGTTTACGCTGGGGATCGCGTTGGTGTTCGTGTTGCCGATCGTAGTGGCCGGCATGCAGGTCGGGCGTGAGGCCCGCACGGTTTGGGCCTGGATCGAAACCA
Source organism: Acetobacteraceae bacterium (assembly GCA_050012615.1). Taxonomy (GTDB): domain Bacteria; phylum Pseudomonadota; class Alphaproteobacteria; order Acetobacterales; family Acetobacteraceae; genus Rhodopila. Next base: position 5,136 of record JBEKGV010000484.1, read on the forward strand.
CGCGGCACGACGGAATACCGCTGCCGGATGTCATCAATCATCTACCCTTCTTCGCCGACCCGGTGCGAAACTGGTGGCAGACCAATCTGTCGGACCCGGGCGCGGCGGCGGACCTGGTGGAGCGCCTGAGAAACCCCGAATATGTGACGGCCGGTCGGCAGATCGGCATCGCGATCCTGCACCGGCTGGTCATTTTCGGATTCTGTCTGCTGACCGTTTTCTTCCTGTTCAAGGACGGTGACGTGCTGGCGGAACAATTGTGCCGAGCCAGCGCCCGAGCGTTCGGACCTGGTGGCGAACGAGTCGGAAGGCAAATGATCGCGTCGATCCACGGCACGGTGAATGGCCTCGTGCTCGTGGGTTTGGTCGAGGGTCTCCTGCTGTACGCGGTGTACTTATTGGTTGGTGTCCCTCGGCCAACGCTGCTCGGTGCGGCGACGGCGATAGGTGCGATGATCCCGTTCGGGGCCCCGCTGATATTTGGCCTGGCCGCACTGCTGACGTTCGCCCAAGGGGCGATCGGAGGCACCATTGCGATTGTGGTGGCGGGGACCGTGATCAGTTTCACCGCGGACCATTTTGTCCGTCCGGTGCTGATCGGCAGTGCCACGAAGCTTCCGTTTATCTGGGTGCTGTTTGGCATTCTCGGGGGCGTGACGACGTGGGGCTTGCTGGGGCTGTTTCTTGGGCCCGCGATCATGGCCGCGCTGATCCTGCTCTGGCGCGAGTGGACGGAGACAGCATGAAAGACGCCTCGCTTCTTGCCACCGCGGGACGTTGATGCCGCTACAGGAACTTAATCGGGGAGAAACCCAAAATGACCGAAACCAGAGCCGTCGTTGTCGACCCCTCCAGTAACGAACGCCTCGCGATCAAAACCGTTCCGCTCGCGCCCGCCGACCGGGACGAGGTCACCGTCCGCGTGCGTGCGATCTCGCTGAACCGGGGCGAGGTCAATCGAGCGATGAGCGTGGCGGAGGCCGGTTGGCAGCCTGGCTGGGATTTCGCCGGCACGGTCGAGGAAATCGCACCCGACGGCGGTGGCCCCTCCAAGGGCACGCGCGTCGTGGGCCTTCTGTCCTCCGGCGCCTGGGCCGAAACAATCCGCGTAAGAAAAGATTCGGTCGCGGCGTTACCGGATGGCGTGACGGATGCCCAGGCGGCGACGCTGCCGGTGGCAGGGCTGACGGCGTTGCATGCGTTGCGCCAGGGCGGAATGTTGCTGGGACGCAAGGTACTGATCGACGGTGCCTCGGGCGGGGTGGGACACATCGCCTGCCAACTCGCCGTTGCCTCCGGTGCGATCGTGCATGGACACGTGCGAAACGCGAAATATCAGGCGATGGTGGCGGAGTGGTGCGGCGAGCGGACGATCGTTGCCCCGAACCTGAGCGCGGCCGCCCCGTTTGGGCCGTTTCACCTGATCCTGGATTCCGTTGGTGGCTCGGCCCTGGGCGCGGCGCTCGGGATGCTGCGAGGGGACGGGACCTGCGTCACGTTCGGTGTGTCGGAAAGTCCAACCGCCACGTTTGAAAGCGGCGCGTTTTTTCGCTCAGGCGGGTCGCGTCTGTACGGTTTGGTACTTTTCCCCGAACTGAGGAAGGTTGAGCCCGCGTCTGAAGGCCTGGCGATCCTCGCCGGCATGATCGCGCGGGGAACGCTGCGGCCGCGGATAGAAATCGAGGCACCCTGGACCGAGATCGGCGCGGTGGCGCGGCAATTGCTGGACCGGAGCTTCATGGGCAAGGCCGTGCTCCATTTGGCGTAGGGTCCGGCGCTCGCCGCCGTCGCTCTTGTCTGACACAAACCCGTTACAAGCCCGTGCCATCCTGTTTGGGTGCGCATAGCGGACTTGCATCGATCCAACGGATTTGTGCTTTTCTTTCCGTGTCGGCACAGCATATGCATGTCATGTTGTGACTACGGCGAGGGATTACGTGTCGTTAACGTCAACCGCACTTCGCGTCGCGGACACAGTCGCTGACAAAATAGGCATATTGCGCCGTCCGCTGCGTCTGGAGGACCTGATTTCCCGCGCCCAACGAGAATCCGGATACAGTGATTTCGGTGATCTTTGCTTCATTGAGCCATTGCGCCGCTTCCTCGCCGCTTGTTCCGCGCCCGAGGCGGATCTGAGCCTGATTGGACGTTTCGCCACCAGTTGGGACGTCGTGCGATTTCTTACGAATTTGTTGCGACTCCAGGCGGAGGAAATGCGCCAGCCGGGAATCGCGGCTCAACGAATCGAACGGCCCATATTCATCACCGGCCTGCCGCGGAGTGGCACGACTTTTCTGCACCGCCTGATGATGACGGATCAGGACAATCGTGCGCCCCAGGTATGGGAAACAATCTTTCCGTGGCCGAATACCAACGGACCGGACCGCCGCATCTCGCTTGTGGCACGGCAACTGCGTATGTTCGAGCGTCTCGCTCCTGAATTTCGCGCGTTGCATCCGCTTGAGGCGACCTCTCCGCAGGAATGCAGCGAAATCACGGCCCATGTCTTTCGCAGCCTGCGCTTTGATACGAACTATCACGTGCCATCCTATCGGCACTGGCTCGACAGCGACGTGGGAAGGCATTTGCCGGCGTATCAGTTTCACCGCCGCTTCCTCCGCCATCTGCAGTATCAGGACGGGCGTGCCGCGCGATGGGTACTGAAATGTCCGGAGCATGTGTTTGCCCTGGACGCCATCCGGACCGTGTACCCGGATGCACGCCTGGTTTTCGTACATCGTGATCCGGTCAAGGTCTTGTTGTCGGTGGCGCACCTGACCGAGGTGCTGCGACGACCGTTCACCCGTCAGCTGGATCCCAAACTGATAGGCCGTGATGAAAGTGCTCGCTGGCTCTCGGGGGCGGAGCGGATGATGGAAATCGGCGACGATGCCGGCTTGCCCGAGCACGTCTGCCACGTTCACCACATGGATCTGATCAGCGATCCAGTCAGCACCGTGGACGGCGTGTATCGCCATTTCGGGATGACCCTCCCCACTGCCGCTGCCACCTCGATTGAACGTTATGTCACCGAGCGTCCAAATGGAGGGTACGGTCCCCGACAATACGCATTCGACGACCACGGTCTGAACGAGACTGTCGAACGGGAGCGCTTCAGGCCGTACATGTTACGTTTTGGCATTGCCGCC
>JBEKGV010000485.1:0-4488 GCA_050012615.1 Acetobacteraceae bacterium
TGGGCAACCGGCCGCATCGTCCCGCGCACCCAACAGGGAGCGGACGATGAGTGTCACCGGCAAAGTCATCCTGATCACCGGCGCCGCGCGCGGCCTCGGTCTGGAATACGCGAAAAGCCTCGGTGCCCTGGGTGCCCACATCGTCGGCGGTGACGTGTTGGACTGCGACATTCCCGGTGCGCTGTCGGTAAAACTCGACGTCGCCGACATGGCGTCGGTCGAGGCGATGGCCGCCGCCGCGTTGAATGCCTATGGCCGGATCGATGGACTGGTGAACAACGCGGCCTTGTACGGATCGTTACGCGGCGGCCGGTTCAATCAGATCCCGGAAGCCGACTGGGACGCCGCGATGACCGTCAACGTCAAAGGCATCTGGAATTGTTGCAAGGCCGTGGTGCCCGCGATGCGGCAGGCGGGAGGCGGATCGATCGTCAACATCGCCTCGCTCGCCGCGACGTATGGGATGCCGTTCGCGCTGCACTACACCACGTCGAAAGCCGCCGTCATCGGCCTCACCCGAGGTCTCGCCCGCGAACTGGGCCGCGACAACATCCGTGTCAACGCGGTCGCGCCGAGCGCGGTGATGACCGAGGGAACCCGCGAGTTTCTCGCGGACAAACTGGACCGCGGGCTGGAGGTGATCCGCGCGGGCCAGTCCATCCAACGCACCCTGGAGCCGTCCGATCTCAGTGGAACGATCGCATGGCTCCTCGGCGATGGCAGCGGCTTCGTGACCGGTCAGACCATCGCCGTGGACGGCGGCACCGTTATGCTGTGACGGGTTGGCGCGCCCGCCGGTTGAACGCCGGATCGTCGTCCCACGGTCCCGGGAACAAGCCCAGGTTGGTGACGTCGGGTGCGAACACCTGCTCCTGGCGAGGCCATTTCTCCCGCGGCAGTTCGTAGGAGATTTCCAGCCCGTTGCCGTCCGGGTCGCGGAAATAGATGCCAAGCGACAACCCGTGATCGGAAATGTGGTCCAGCTTCACGTTGTTGTCTTTCAGCCGCTGATAGTGGTCCTTCAATTGGTCGAGACTGTCGACCATCAGGGCCGCATGGTTGAGCCCGACCTGGCCGGGCTGCTGCAGCGGCGCGTCGGGGCCGAGCTCCATCAGCGCGATCTCATGCGACTTTTCCTTGTCGGCCGAGAGGAACGCGGCGCGACCGGGCATGAAATGATAGGTATGGAGACCGATCACCTTGAGGTACCAGTCGCGCGAAGCGGCGGCGTCGCGCACATAGAGATTGACGTGTCCGAGATGCATCGAAAAATCCTCCTCGTGTCGCGGCCGAGGTCTCCCTCGTCGTCATGACCGGGCCTGACCCGGCCACTTTCAGCCGCAAGTGACTTTCCAGATGGCCGGGTCAGGCCCGGCCATGACGATCTCAGTCCCGGTTCAGGAATTCCAGTACCCGATCCGTGACTTCCTTCTTGGGATAAGTAGACGCCAAAGCCCGCGCCCGGGTCAACGGGTCGCTGGCGAAGAAACGTTCGTACAGCACCTGCCGCTGCCCAAACGACGAGCAGGCGATATCCCACGCCAGATGGAACAACTTCACCCGGTCGCGCGCGTTGCTGCCGTCGGTCGCGAGGTATTGCTCCAGAAGCGGGGCCATCGGCGATTTGAAGTCCGCCTCGGTCGGCAGGATCATCATGCTGGACGAGCTCATCAGCTGCAGGATTTCAGCCATCCGCGGATAGGCGGTCATGAACAGGTTGCGGGTTGTCTCCACCGGCAGCGACGCGGGAGTCATCACGCCCCATTCATTGAGTTTCGCGTCCGCCTCGCCGGCGCGCATGCAGGCGCGCATCAGTTCGGTGTACATCATCAACTCGCCGATCCGTTCCTGATTGTGCGGCAAAAGCGCGTTGCCGAGCGTTTCGCCGATGAGCAACGCGACGCCGAGCACCAGCTCGCATTTCGCCAGATTTTTCGTCGCCCCCTGGTGCGCGGTGTGCGAAGACGTGCCGGTGATGTTTGGCGCGTCGTTTAGCCGCTCGACGTCGCCGTAAATGAAAACGCGTTCCCACGGCACCAGCACGTCGTCGAAGAAAACGACACAGTCCATCTCCTCGAAACGCGATCCCAACGGATGGTCGAAGTGCGACTGTCCGTAATCGTAACTGTCGCGGCACTGGAACTTCAGGCCGGGCGTGCTGCAAGGGATGGAGAAATTGAGCGCGAACGGGCTGTGGGTTTCTGTATGGCGGCCGAGCCGCGGCGAATAGACCGCGATCTCGTCGGCGAACGGGCCGAGTGTCGCCAGCACCCGTGCGCCCCTTACGATCACCCCGGCCGACGTGTCCTTGATCGCCTGCAGCGCGGTGCCTTCCTCCAGATTGAACATGCCGGAGACGGTTCGGCTGCGCTGCAGGTTGAGCAGGGAGTGGGTCAGGACCAGATCGTTCTCAGAAATATACTCGTAATAACGCCGCATATTCTCGCCGTATTCCGGCTTGCCCTGGGCGAAATAGTCGGCTGCTCCGGCCCAGGCGGCGAAGTGGACGTTCATGAAGTCGGGCGAACGGCCCATCATGCCGCATGTGGAACGAGCCCAGTTGAGCATCATCACGCGCCGGTTCTCGAGGTCTTCTTTCGTGCGCGGAATGATGAAGGACAGCCCAAGGGGATCGCCGGTCTTCGGCGAGGTGAAGGTCATTTGCGCGCGGTACCGGGGGTCGCTTTGCTGGTCGTAAAGCGACGCGATCGCCTGCGCTCCGCGAGCGAGGCCCGGTTCCGTCGTGACATCCTTCACGCGTTCGCCGCGGAACCAGACTTCCCGCGGCTGTTCGCGCAGACCGGTCAGATATTGCTTTCCCGTGCGGGCTGGCATCGATGCTCTCCCTGACTGCGGGGAGAGTGTTCACGTCCGCCGTCATGCGGTCAACCGGGTCAGCACAATGGCTGACCCCTGCCGGTCTCAATAATCAAGTTGCACCCAAAATGGGCACATGGTACCCTATCGCCATGCGGATCATCGCCCGCCGCACGCTGAAGAGGTTCATTGAGGGTCGCACCGGGCATAGAGATCAGCCGGCACTCAAGGCGGCGCTCGACGCCTGGTTCAGCGAAGTCAACAAGGCCGAGTGGAACAGCCCGGCCGACGTAAAGCGGAGCTATGCGGCGGCCAGCATCGTATCGGCCGACCGGATAGTCTTCAACATCAAAGGCAACAGCTACCGGCTGGTGGTTGCTGTCGATTTCGAGAAGGCTATCGTCTTTATCAAATGGATTGGCACTCACGCGGCCTATGATCGGATCGATGTCAGGACAGTACGGCATGGCGACTGAAATCAAACCTATCCGTACCGAAACGGACTACGAGTCAGCTCTCGCGGAAGTCGAGCGCCTCTGGGGCGCGCGCTCCGGCACGCCCAAGGGCGATCGTCTTGACGTGCTCGCGACCCTGATCGCCGCTTATGAGGAGCGGCACTTTCCATTCACTGCCCCGGATCCTATCGAAGCCATCAGGTTCCGAATGGAGCAACAGGGCCTCACACGGAAAGACCTGGAAGCAATGATCGGGACCCGCACGCGAATCGCCGAGGTGCTGTCCCGCAAGCGCGGCCTGTCAATCACCATGATCAGGCGGTTGCATGCGACACTCGGCATTCCGGCTGAGGTGCTGATCCAACCCTCTCGGAGGGATCAGATGGCATGAACTTTCTACTCTGCTCATTTGATAGGCATAATTCAGGTGCCGATAAAAAGGAAACGCGTTGGGCCCGGTCACCCGATGAACTGGGCCACCAACGCGCGCAACTCGGGCATACGTACGTCTATCTCGCCTCTGTCGTCGGCAGCGCGCGAAATTCGCCTGGGCGTTCAGTCCGTGGCAACCGGTTCGGGTGCAACGTCTGGTCCGTGAGGACTGGGAAACGTTATCAAATGCCCGCCCTGAAAGACATCGAGATCAAGGACGTTGACGGTGGTGTCGTGTTTGTTCAGATCGTCACCGACGCCGGTACGGTCGACGTCGTCGCTGAGATGGCCATGGAAGGGTCGGATCTTATTGTGAAAGGCGTTCATGTCGGCCATCTGGGCATCGGCATAATTGGGACCAAATTGTTATCGTTGGCCTGTCAGATTCTGAGGAGCTTAGGTGATGTCGAAGCTATCCGAATTCATGGCGCACGGCGCACGACCGGCAGGCAAGCGGGCACTATCCCGCGACCGATCCATGTCACGCGGTCCCGTTGTCGTGCTCAAGGGCTGGAGTGAGGGAATGGACAAAGCAGCGGTCACGTTGCTATTGCGGAACAGCGGCGTTCCGTTGGCACAGGCTCACGATGCGACCAACAGCATCCTGCGCGATGAGCACATCAGTGTGAGCTTCCCTGAGGGCGTCGACATCAGGGTGATTCGCCGCGAGCTCGAACAACTGGGTGTGGTCCTCTGACACACGACGAGTTCACCCGATCAACTGGGCCAACACCGCTCGCAACTCCGCAATCCCCAACCCCGTTTCGGCACTCGTGGTCGCGAC
>JBEKGV010000486.1:0-4486 GCA_050012615.1 Acetobacteraceae bacterium
CAATAAACAAACAAATACACAAAAAGACTCACAAACGAAAACAATTAAGAGTTCGCAGAAGTCAGGTAAAGTGGCCCGCAATGCGTCCTGATCCGGCAAGACAAATGCGCCTTCGTGGAACAGTTCCGGGTGGTCTTTGTAGCCGCCCGTCAATGCGGGCAGGCCGGCAGCGGAATCGAACCCGTAAACATTGATTGATATTCCAAGGTCATCGCGAAAGAACTGAGCGGCGCGGCACAGGTGTCGCAGGCCGATACCAAAAAACACACCAAATTCAACGGCGGCAAGTTGCTCATAACCGCAAAGAATCGCCTCTTTGACCCCATGGGCCAGGCCAAGCGCATAAACGAACGTGCGGTCATAGGGAGGCAGCTCCGTCGCGAACTCCACCGTGCCGTTTCGGAGCTTTATACCGAAATCCACGAAGTACTCGCGCACGTCGATGTCGTTCATCGTCTTCCAGTTTCGCATTTGTCGCATTCCCTTCAGGTCCGCGTCGCGAATGTCAGTGGTTCCGCCAGAATCGACACGGCGGCAAGTAGCAAACAGAGGAAGTCTGATGGCGCCCTTGGCGCGAAGGCCTCCGTGAAGCCCACGACCGAATTCGAGCTGCCTCCTACAATTATGCGCGGCCAAGGGCAAGTGGAACATTCGGGTACGACGCTGCCGCCGTCGCGAGCCGCACCTCATCCAAATTTCGGGGCTTACCGTCGATCAAAGCTTCGACCGAGTGTAGTACCACGATCCGCTGCGACGCCTTGAACGCCGGAGGGATTTTCGACCTCGTGGGATATCGAATAATTTTCGATGAACACGCGGCATTTCGCGGCTCCCGTCTCAATCCAGTACCGCCCGCGGTGGTGCGCTCGTTAAGACACTTTGAAAATCCACGAAAACAGAACTGATGACGCCAGAGGTCTCTGTTGAAGAAATTCGCACGATTAACCCTTGGTTGAATTGCCTGTGCTAACCGGATAGGGCCACGCAACAAGATTGGAGGTCGCATGGAACTCTCCACCGCTGATCGCGCCCCAGGCGGAACGGCCGGCGACGGCTCCGCGGCGGATGTTTTGGCCGAGGCCGCCACCCTTGCGGCAAACGGCGACCCCGACACGGCGCTGCGCCTCTGGCAATCGGTGCGAGAGCGGGATCCGACGCAAGCGACCGCGTTCGTCTCCGCTGCGAGGGTGTTGCGGGATTGCGGGCGGATGGACGAAGCCGAAGCGTTGTTGTCCGACGCGCGGTTCCGCTTTCCGGCCGATTTCCCCGTCGCCTCGGAATGGGCCGCCATCGCGCAATTCCGCCGCGACCTGCCGGAGGCGCTGCGGCGGTGGGACCAGGCGCGCCAGCAGTTCCCGCAACGGCCCGAACCGCACATATCCGGCGGCGCCGTGCTGCGCGAGGTTGGACGGTTGGATGAAGCTGATGCCGTTTTGAGTGACACACTTCGGTGTTTCCCCGACGAAGCGGGGGCCGCCATCCAATACGCCCTTGTCGCCCACGACCGGAGGGACTGGCCGGAAGCTCTGGCGCGTTGGGAGCAAATGCGTGCGCTGATCCCCGGCCACCCGGCATCCTACGCGGAAGCTGGTTATGTGCTGCGCGAAATCGGCAGATTGGACGACGCGGAGGACATCCTCGCCGAGGCGCGGCGGCGCTTTCCCGACGATCTCTCGGCCGCGATGAATTACGCCATCGTGGCGCGCGCGCGTGGCGACCGGGCTGAGGCATTGCACCGGTGGGAGCAAGTGCGGCTTCGCTTCCCGGCGTTTCATGCGGCGTATTCGGAGGCCGGAGAAATCCTGCGTCAACTGGGACGCGACGAGGAGGCCGAGAGCTTGCTGGCGGACGCGTGCCGGCAATTTCCTGGCGACTTCGGGTTCGCGGCCCAGTACGCCTCGGCCGCGCAGGCTCGCCGCGACTGGACCGAGGCGCTGAACCGTTGGGAAAGCGCGCGCATGCGCTTCCCGCATGACGCCCGGCCTTATCTCGCGTGCGGGCGGGTATTGCGTGAAATGGGCCAACCCGACGCGGCTGATGCGGTTTTGACCGGCGCTCGCGGTCAATTTCCGGATGACGCCGACATCGCGACAGAACACGCTCTGACCGTTCACTATCATCGCGACTGGGCGGAGGCGGCACGGCGTTGGGAATACCTACGCGAACGATTTCCGGATCGTGCGATCGGTTACACTCTGGGCGCGGAGACCTTGCTCGAGTTGAAACTCGCCGATGCGGCCGAAACTCTTCTCGCCGAGGCACAGCGCCGCTTCCCCGACGTCCCCGATGTCGCGATGCGATATTCCGCGATTGCCCGGCACCGGGGTGACAAGGCTGAGGCTTTTCGGCGCTCCGAGAATACGCTGACACGGTTTCCAAACCACGCCGCGGCATATGTCGAAGGCGCGATTGGCCTGCGCGAAGCGGGGCGAGACGGCGAAGCCGAAACATTGTTGCTCGAAGCGCGCCGGCGCTTCCCCGACAACGCTGGCCCGGTCATCGAACTGGCTTTTATCGCGCAGGACAGATCCGACTGGGCCGCCGCGGTGGAGGGATGGGAAGACGTGCGGCGAATGGCGCCGTATCATCCCGTTGGATACGTCGCTGCCAGCCACGCCTTGCGCGCGACCGGCCGTCCTGACGAAGCGGAGGCGCTATTGGGCGAGGCCACCGCGCTGCTGCCGAATGACCTCAACGCCGCCGTCGAGTTCGCCCGTATCGCTCACCAACGCGACGACTGGGCCGAGGCCGGGCAGCGGTGGCGCCACGTCACCACCCGCTTTCCGCAAGCGGCGGAAGGGCCGGCGGGCGAGGCGGACGTGTTCCGGCACACCGGGCGGCCTGGCGAGGCCGACGCGGTCATCGAGGCGGCGATGGCCCGGCTTCCCGGCGAGCCCTCGTTGGTTGAGGAATACGGTCTGAACGCCATGGCGCTGGAAGACTGGCCCAAGGCACTGGCCCGTCTGGAGGAGGCGCGACGGCGCTTTCCTCGATCGCTTTCGATCCGCCAGCGCCACTACCAACTGCAGTTGCGGATCGCGGACGCGGGTGGTGAGCCTGCCCCGGCGCCGGTGGGCTCCAGCGAGGGCGTCGAGGAGGAGTGTGCCCTTGTCATGAACTTTGAAAGTCTGGGCGGTGGCGGCCATGGCTGCGAGTTCGGCGTCTTCCAGCGCGGACTTGGGGCCGAATCTCTCGGCCTTTTGCGCTGGGCGGATATATATTGCGATAAACTCACCGACATGCTGAACGCGGAATTCGAAGGTGTTGGAGAGCCGGCGCACACCGATATTTTCATTCCCCCGCATTCGGGGCGTCCGGAATACTGGACCTTGGACCGGCGGTATTATATGGCGATGCGCGCGTTCACGCTGGTGGAGGACGTACCGCCCGACCGGATGGCGCGACTGGTGCAACAACGGATGCGCTTCCTGCGGCGAAAGATGATCGAGGACCTGCAGGCGGGCACGAAAATCTTCGTCTATAAGAATATCATGCGAACCCTGACTGGCGAAGAACTTGACGGTCTGCACAGCGCGGTTCGGCGCTATGGCGACAACACGCTGCTCTACATCGCCTATCAGGATGCCGAGCATCCGAACGGCACAGTCGAGTGGCGCGGCTCCGGCCTGATGGTGGGATATATCGACCATTTCTCCCACGCGCCGGAGACCGATGCGTTTCTCGGGTTCGCGCACTCGCAGTTCCTCGGGTTGTGCCGCACGGCGTACCGAATGTGGAACGAGGGACGCGCGCCGGAGGAGATCACGACGGCAGCGTGAGTTTCGTCCTGGTGCCAACGTTCGGGCCGACGCAGGCAAAAATTCGATCCGGTATCCGTGACCAACACGGATTTCCCGCCGGACAGTAACTTGTCATCGATGCCGCGGAAGGCGGCCGGCGACCCGGTTATCCCCGAATACGGCGTGCCCAATCGGAGGAGATATGGACGCAGTGAAAATGCATCACCCCCGTTTGGTCGTAGTAATCCAGATCGACGTCTCTCAACGTAGGTACGTCAATAATGTGTGGCTGGTTAGCGATCTGAAGAAGCTTGTAGTCTGCCCGGTGCAGAATCTCAAACACATCGCGAGTGCGGTCGCCAAGGTCCAGGAGAAATCCCGGATGAATTTCTATGTGCAGGTCTGGCCGCACCATGGCGAGGAGTTGAGCCATTCCGTCCAAAACGCGCTTTTCGTATCCCTCCACATCAATCTTCACGATATCGGGACAATATCTGTGATCGAACAGAAGCGAGTCGACAGTTCGGACCGATATTTGCGTCACCGGGTCCGTGGAAGTCGTCGCCGGATTGACGGCCATTAGATGCATCCAGTCGGTTTTCATCGAAATGGTGCCCTCGTGACCTCCCGCGGCAACATCCACGATTCGGATATTCCGATCCGAATTGAGCAAGCAATTGCGCCGGAGCCCCGTCAGCCCGTGAGGTGATGGTTCAATGACCATTGCTTCGGTATTCGGACGGGAG
>JBEKGV010000487.1:0-4482 GCA_050012615.1 Acetobacteraceae bacterium
AATCGCCGAGACCGAGTTCGTCGGCGAGGTTCGCGGCCGCCTCTTCCAGCCGGTCGAAGTAATACGCGATGGTGAAATGCTCGGTCACATCGCATTGCCATGGCGGCACCGCGCCGCGATAGGTTTCGGTCCAATCGGTCATTGTCCTCGTCCCTCGAAACAACGCCCGCCTGTTCGTATGTCCGCGACGGGATTGCCCGACATTCCCCGAATTCCAGATCATTGCAATGCCACGATCGGCGCGATGTCGCCTGAATGGTGCGACCTGACGGTGGGCCCGAACGGCGGGTTTCGGACTGACCGATTTTGGCATAAATGCCGTCTCCCTCACCTGAGGAGATCGCATGTCCGAGCCCGACCACATCGATCCGCGCCGCGCGGCACTGATTGCCTACGACGTCTGCCGGCGTGCGCTCACTCCATCAGATCCGGCGCGGAGGGCCACGATGCGCCCGGTACTCGATGCGTGGACGCGAATGATCGCGGCCGCACGGTCGGCGGGCGTGCCAGTGATCTACACGACGCCTGTCAGCCGTGCCGATGGTGCCGACGTCGTCATGCTGCCGACCGACCTGTCAGCCGAGACCGGCGTGCCGCCCCTCACCAACGGCATCGAAGGCACGCCGGAGGCCGGCTTCCCCGATGAAATCGCGCCGCGCCCCGAGGATTACGTCTTCCTCAAGCGCCGGCCGAGCGCCTTCTATGGGACGGGCGTCGCGGAACTACTGCGCATGCTGCGGCGCGACACGATCATCATCGGTGGCGGCGCCACCAATCGAGGTGTCGAGACAAGCGTCCGCGAGGCTTTCAATCTCGACCTCGCATCCATTGTCGTGCGCGAGTGCTGCTGGAGCGGCGACGCGGCCGCGCATGCCTACAGCCTCGACAAGGCAATGAAAATGTACGCGCGCATCCGCCATCTCGACGAGGTCGAGGCGATGCTGCGATAACAGGACGTTCTGCTGAACCACGAAGACCGGTTCTTCACGGCGCGCGATCCGTTTGTGTTGTTCCGAATTGCCTATGAAGGAAAGACGTTGCGGGAAAACCTTGGGCTCAGGCCGACCGTCGATCGGCATGCCAGATAATCGCCATGATCGCTGCTTCCCGGCGTTCCCTGGTCGTGCTGGTGGTCGTCATCGTCTTCGCGGCATTGATGCTGTTCGACACAACGGCGCTTTTGCGCCTGGCCGCGTCCTGTGCGGCCGGGGGATGCGGCGTTCGTCCAATTTGGATCGTGCTCGCACTAAGTGGGATCGCGCTCGCGGCGCTGCTCTCGCTTTGGCGGCCGGGTGTCAACGCGAAGGTTGCAACGGCATCGAAAAATCGGGCGCGCCGGCCGTCGCGCCGAAACACCGGGGCGCGAAGAAAGTCCAATCGGTCGAAATAGCCATGTCGGGCCGTCAAGACCGGGCCATCGACTGTGGGCCACCAGGACCGGCCGATCAAGGAACGACGAGATGAACGAAACGGTGGACGTGCTGATCATAGGCTCCGGCGCTTCGGGTGCCGCGGTGGCCTGGAGCCTGGCGGAAACGCGGATGAAAATCCTTTGCCTTGAACAGGGAGATTGGATGAAGCAATCCGACTTCCCGAGCAACGGGCGGGACTGGGAGGCGCGGCGCTACGCCGACTTCGATATCAGCCCGAACCGGCGGGCGCGGCCGACCGACTATCCGGTCAACGACGCCGCTTCGCCGATGAAGATCGCGAACTTCAATGGAGTCGGTGGCGGCACGGTCATGTTCACGGCGCACTTCCCGCGCATGCACCCGTCGGACTTCCGGGTGCGCACGCTGGATGGAATCGCCGACGACTGGCCGGTCGATTATGCGACGTTGGAGCCGTTCTTCGCCGAGAACGATCGCATAATGGGTGTCGCCGGCCTCGCCGGAGACCCGGCCTATCCATCGCATCAGCCGCCGATGCCGCCGCTGCCTCTGGGCAAGACCGGAACTCGATACGCCAAGGCGATGAACAAGCTTGGCTGGCATTGGTGGCCGTCGGACTCGGCGATCGCGACGACCGAGTATGACGGGCGGGCCCCGTGCATCAATCTCGGCCATTGCACGCCGGGTTGCGCCCAGGGCGCGAAGGCGAGCACGGATGTCACGTATTGGCCGCATGCGATAAGGGCCGGGGTCGAGCTGCGGACGCGCTGCCGGGTGCGCGAAATCACCACCAACGAGCACGGCATGGCCGCTGGCGCGATTTACTACGACGCCGACGGTGTCGAGCGATTTCAGCCGGCGGAAGTGGTCATTGTCGCCTGCAATGGCATCGGCACGCCGCGGCTGTTGCTCAATTCGGCATCGTCGCGGTGTCCCAACGGGCTGGCCAATTCCAGCGGGCTGGTAGGCAAAAATCTGATGTTGCACCCGTGGCCTCAGGTAGGCGGTTATGTCGATGAGCCCGTCGATGGCGATCATGCGCCCATGCTGAGCATATGGAGCAAGGAGTTTTACGAAACCGATCCGTCGCGCGACTTCGTGCGCGGCTACACACTGCAATTCGCCCGTGCCGGCGGCGTGGTCAGCGAGGCGGTCGACAGCGAGGCTCGCGGTCGTCTGCCCTGGGGCGCCGAGCATCACCGCGTATTTCGGCAACTGTTTCACCGCCGCCTGCGGATCGGTGTCGCCTGCGAGGATCTGCCGGAAGAGCACAACCGGGTGACGCTCGATCCGGTGCTGAAGGACAGCCATGGCATCCCGGCACCGAGGATCGATTATACCATCAGCGAGAACACGCGGCGGATGATGGAGCATGGGATCGCGCGGGCGGAGGAGATACTCACCGCCGCGGGCGCCACGAATCTCTTCACGTCTCGCACGCTGCTCAACAGTCCGGGACATTTGCTGGGAACCGCGCGGATGGGAACCGATCCGGAACGTTCCGTGGTGAACGCATGGGGTCGCTGCCACGACGTGAAGAACCTGTTCATCGTCGATGGCAGCATCTGGGTGACCTCCGGCGGGGTGAACCCGACTTCGACCATTCAGGCGCTGGCGCTCTATGTCGCGGACAGCATGAAGCAGCGTCTCGCTACTTTGTTCGACTGATGTGCGGGAATGAACGACTTTTCTGGCTGAATATCATGACTTTCGTTTAACCCGAAGTAAGGCCGAGCTGGTGCGGTCTGAACATCTGGCGCAGCCATCGCTTCGCGGGCACCTCGACGATTGAATACAGCACCCACGACATGGTGTAGATCACGACCATGATCGCCAGCAGATGCAGTACCGTTGAGGTCACCACCAACCCGGTTAGCATCAGCACGCGATCGGCGAAGGGGTGAGAGAGATAGGTCGAGTAGCTGATGTCGCCGAGCAGGCGCGCAGGTCGCGATGCCAGGAACCGGCCGATCGCGGCGCCGCCAATCGCCAGAGAGAAGATCAGCAGGTAGCACGCCGGCGCGAACAGAAAATTCATGTGGAGGTTGACGATGAACCCGGCGAGCGAGTGATTGCCTGTCGCCAGCCAGGGGTTGAATTCGCCGTAATAGCGGAAGAATCCGAACAGGACCACCATCATGCCAATCGCCAGCCATGCCGTGGCGCCGCTGCTGATCCGCCTAACCAGCATTCGGTGCGGGCTGATCAGGCGAAACAACTGGCAGGTGAGTACCCCGCCGATGAACTCAAAAATCCGCGCATAGGGGGAGATGTAGAGAGCCCAACGGTAGAAGGAGTTGGCGAAATCGTCGGTGCGCGGAGCGAACTGAGGAAAGCGCCGCAGCACGCCCGCCTCCCAGACATCGCGCGTCAGATAAATGACATAGAACATCGCATAGGCAACGACACAGAAGCCGATCAGAATCGCCAGGCAATGCCTGATGCTTCGCAGCCGGGCCAGTCGATACAATACCGCTGCATAGGCAACATAGAAGAACAGCTCTGTCGAGACGGACCAGGAAATATGATACTCCCAGTCTTGCAGCATATGACCTTCGACCTGGATTGGAAACCATGTCCAGACCCCGGTCAGATAGGCCAGCATTACCGGAAAGTTCTCCGCTGTGGCCAGCGTCGTTCCCATCTTTGAGCACGCGAAAAAGAGCAGCAGCAACACGAGATAAAGGGGAAAAATTCGCGAAAACCGAGCGATGGCGAATTCGCCGGCCGTGCGGCCCCATCCAGCGGAGAACCCGTCGGCATAAACATAGTGAATAATGAAACCGCTGAGCGTGAAGAATAGCGGCATGCCGATGCCGGTCAACTCCAACCATGGCTGATAATAGTGCCCAAGTGCGATCGTGAAGGCGGCGACAAAACGCAGCCCGGTCAGCGCGTCGAGATTGTCCCGGGCGACCGTCATCTGACTGGGCCGTCCTGCAGCGAACCGTCCGGGTGGGTGGAGATGGCATTCCGTCGCGGATGCATGCTGACTTTCCTGCATGAAGTTGTGTAATGAGTTGCCGTTGGCCGACCCGCGGCACGCTTATCCGGACACGCCGTCGCCCTCACGATGTGTTCATCGGTTCAA
>JBEKGV010000488.1:0-5558 GCA_050012615.1 Acetobacteraceae bacterium
ATTGGCTTGTTGCGGACACGGCGGCTCGGCCCCTTGGCGCTGGCGCAATCCTGCGGCGCGCTGAATGACAATCTGGTCAAGAACGCCATGGTCGTGCTGGCGATTTTCCAGCTGCACATCGGCGGCTCTGGCCTCTCGGCCCTGGCCGGAGCGTTGTTCATCGCTCCCTATGCCGCGCTGTCGGCGACCGCCGGGAAACTGGCCGACCGGTTCGAGAAGCCGCGGCTGATCCGGATCTACAAGGCGATGGAAGTCGCGCTGATGCTGCTGGCCGCGCTGTCGTTTCTGTCCGGCAGCGTTCCGGCGCTGTTGGGCGTTCTGGTGGGCCTCGGTGTTCAGGCCGCGTTGTTCGGGCCAGTGAAATACGGCGTGCTGCCCGAACTGTTGATCGAGGAAGAACTGATCGCCGGCAACGGCGTGATCGAAGCGACGACCTTTTTGTCCATCGTCGCCGGTACCGTCGCCGGCGGTGGATTGGTCCTGCTGGACCGCGGCGTTGCGATCGTAGGCGCCGCCGGAGTGGGACTATCGTTACTTGGGTTCTACGGCGCCATGCGCGTGCCCCACGCGGCCGCCGCCGACCCGACGTTGCGGGTTCGCTGGAATCTGCTGGCGGAGACCAAGGACCTGCTGCGGCTCGCGTTCGGCCAGCGCCCGATTTGGCTCTGCATCCTGGGCTTGTCCTGGTTCTGGACCGTGGGCGCGACGCTGATGACCGAGTTTCCGGTGATCGCTCGCGACACGCTGCACGGCGACGGCACCGTCATGACGCTGTTGCTGTCGGTATTCGCCATCGGCGTCGGTTTTGGTTCGATCGGCTGCGCGAAACTGTTGCATGGCGAGGTGTCGCCGCGCTTCGTCCCCTTCGCCGCTCTGGGGATCTCGTTGTTCTGCTGGGATTTCGCCAATGCCACGGTGGCCGCGGGTGAACTGGCGAACGCGGCGGCGGTGGCGAAGTCGTTTCAGGGGTGGCGGATTGGGGTCGACCTGTTTCTGCTGGCGGCGTGCGGCGGCGTGTTCTCGGTGCCGCTTTACGCGATCATTCAGGACATGGCGAAACCGGCGGAGCGGTCGCGCATGGTCGCCGCGAATAACGTCATGAACGCGCTGTTCATGGTGCTCGGCGCCGCCGCCGCGGCATTGATGGCGGGCTTCGGGTTCAGCGCGCCTCTGGTGTTGCTGGTCACAGCCGCGGCGCAGTGGTGGGCCAAACCGTTCCTGAAGGCGGTCGACACGTTTCCGGTCGATGCCCGATCGCCCTATTCGCTGAAGCGCATGATCGAGGCGGTGCGCGACCACGGCCGCAAGCTGATGATCTTTCCGGAAGGCCGCCTGACGCGAACTGGAGCACTGATGAAGGTTTACGAAGGTGCCGGACTCGTCGCCGATAAAGCCCATGCCCGCATTCTGCCCATCTCGATCGACGGACCGCGATTTTCCCATTTGGGCCGAATGGCGGGAAGAACCCACCGGCGCTGGTTTCCTCCGTTGACGGTCAATATCCATCCGTCCGTCGATCTGACGCCGGTGGATGCGGGTTCCATGCCGCCGCGCGAACGCCGCGTGGCGATCGGCCGCGGTCTGCAGGACGTGATGGTGTACGCGGTGTTCCGGTCGCAGAACATCGATCGGACTCTGTTCGGTGCGATCCTCGACGCGGCGCGCACCCACGGTGGATCGACCGTGATCGCTGAAGACATCGCCCGTGCGCCCATCACTTATCGGCGAGTGATTTTAGGTGCCGCCGCTTTGGGGCGGGCACTGGCGAAAGAGGTGCCGGAAGGCGGCCGGATCGGCTTCCTGCTGCCGAACGCGGTTGGTTCGGTCGTTACTTTCGCGGCGATGCAGGCGTTCGGCCGAGTGCCCTGCCTGCTGAACCCTTCTTCCGGGGCGTCCAACGTGCTGGCGACATGCCGGACCGCGGCAATCCGATCGGTGGTCTCGAGCCGTGACTTCATACAGCGCGCGAAACTCACCAACCTCGTGGAGCAGATGCGAGCGGAGGTAAGGTTCGTCTGGCTGGAAGACATTCGCGCCCATATTGGCACATCTGAAAAGATACGGGCGAAGATCGACTCATGGTTGCCGCATCGGTTGCCGGGTGCCCATGCCGATCCCCAAAGCCCGGCTGTGGTCCTGTTCACGAGCGGGTCCGAGGGCAACCCGAAAGGGGTTGTGCTCAGTCATCGTAACATTCTGGCCAACTGCGCACAGCTGTCGTCGGTGATCGACTTTCACGGTGGCGACATAGTGTTCAACGCGATGCCGATGTTTCACGCGTTTGGTTTGACCGGTGGCACAATCCTGCCCCTCGTTTCAGGCGTGCGGACGTTCCACTATCCGAGTCCGCTGCATTACCGGATCATTCCAGGTTTGATCTACGACACCGACGCCACCATATGCTTCGGAACCGATACATTCCTCAACGGCTGGGCTCGTTACGCTCACCCTTACGATTTCTACGCCATGCGCTACATCTTCGCGGGGGCGGAAAAGGCGCGCGAGGAAACCAAACGCCTGTTCTCCGAACGATTTGGCGTGCGAATACTTGAAGGTTATGGCGCGACCGAAACGTCTCCGGTGATCTCGCTGAACACGGCGATGCATTGCCAACCCAACACGGTCGGCCGATTGCTGCCGGGGATCGAGCCCAGGTTGGAATTGATGGAGGGAATTGAGGGAGGCGGGAGGTTGCTGGTGCGCGGACCCAACGTCATGCTCGGTTATTTCCTCGGTGACGAACCAGCGGTGCTGCGTCCGCCTGAGGCAGGCTGGTACGATACCGGCGACATCGTTTCGATTTCGCCCGCCGGGTTCGTGTCCATCATCGGGCGAGCGAAACGCTTCGCCAAGATCGGCGGCGAGATGGTGTCGCTGACGGCGGCGGAGAGTTTGGCCGGTTCGCTCTGGCCGGATGATCAGCACGCCGTCGTCCATGTGCCCGATCCCAGGAAAGGCGAGCGCCTGGTTCTGGTGACCACCCATAACGGTGCCGATACGAGCGCCTTGCTGGCGTTCGCCCGAGGGCGTGGCGTGCCGGAAATCATGGTCGCGCGCACTTTGCTGCCGGTGGCGGCGTTGCCGTTGCTGCCAGCCGGGAAAGTGGATTATCCGGCGGTGGAACGTCTGGTCCGGGAGGCCGACCAGGCGGTCGCGGCCTGACGAAGGTCAGCGTAAGGGGTATTCGCGCCGCGCCCGGACCGCCGTAAGAAGCGGTTGGTTGGAGGAGAAAAACATGCGTGTCATCCATCGCCTCGCCATGATCTGTGCCGGTATCTCGATCGGGGGGGCCGCGCATGCCGAACTGATCGTCCACAAAGACCTGTCCGCGCAAATGGCCCTGACGATCGCCGAGACCGCGCTGACAACCTGCACAGCCAACTCCTATCACGTGTCGGTGACTGTACTCGGCCGCGCCGCCGAGGTCATCGTCCAGGTCCGAGGCGACGGCGCTTCGCCGCACACCATGGAGAATAGTTTCCGCAAAGCCTACACAGCACGCACATTCCGGGTCGCTTCCGGCGAGATCGCCAAACGGGTGAAGGACGATCCGCAGTTGTTCATGATTCACCTGAATAACGTGATCGCGGCCCAGGGAGGGCTGCCGATCAGGGTGGGGGATGACGTGGTGGGAGCGGTGGGTGTTTCTGGTTCCCCAGGTGGCGACAAGGATGAGGTTTGCGCCAAGGCGGGCGTCGACAAGGTCGCCGACGAACTGAAATAAAACTGTCTCGACCGTCACGCGGCCTTTCGTGCTTCTGTTTTTTCCTTCACGGAATGGCGGCCATACTGGCGCAGCGCGTCTTGTACCAATCGCCGAATTGATTGACCTATCGGCACTGTCGCTCAACACGTCATCCCCCTCCCCCGACCTGATCGGGGGATCGTCCGGGGGACCTGTCGCGGCACTGTGCGGCGATAGATCGCCGGCTCGGTGGCCGGCGATGACGTGGTTGACGACTGTGCCGCATTGTCAGTCATTTGGGCGGTCGGTGTTATTCAGGGGAGATGATCATGCTGGCCCAACCGTTTGTTCGTCGACACTTGTTCCACCTGGCCTTTGGTGCGGCCTGCCTCGCCTCGACCGCTGTCACCTGGGCGCAGACACCGCAGCCCGTGCGGATCCGTGCCACCATCGACGCGGCCGACAGCAAAAGCCTCAGCCTGACCACGAGATCGGGCGAGAAAATGACCGTGGCGCTTCCTCCCGACGCCGTTGTCGTCGCGATCGTCCCGATCAAACTTGAGGACATCAAGCCCGGTTCCTTCATCGGGACGGCGGCAATGCCGCAGGAGGACGGCACGCAGCGCGCGCTGGAAATCCACGTGTTCCCGGAGAGCATGCGAGGCACCGGCGAAGGCCATCGGCCATTCGACCTGCAGCCGCAAAGCACCATGACGAATGGTACGGTGGGAGCGGTGACCGGCAGCGTGGGGCGCACTCTGACGCTCAGTTATCAGGGCGGCGAGAAAACCATCGTCGTGCCGCCGGAGACGCCTGTGGTGACCTATGAACCGGGCTCCCCGGCTCTACTGGTGCCGGGCGCGCATATCATTTTGATGGGCACGCGCGCGACGGATGGTCAGGTTTCCGCGGCCCGGATCGCGGTGGGGAAGAATGGGCTGGTGCCGCCGATGTAACGCCACGACCCGAAATGGTCGACTTTTGCCATCATGGCCATGGCCCGTGTCATCCGCCGCCCGACTCACGGATGGCCAGTCGGGATCAACAATTATCGCCAATGCAGTTGCGGGCGATCCGTAAACACGTGCTGGCGGCCTCGGCGGCGGGCCGGGCTGCGTCCACCATGAGCCGGTCCATGAACACCAACTCGCGGATCCGCTTCTCGAGCACGGCCCTCAGCGTTAACTCCGGCTGCGGTTTGGCGCTCACCGCGTCGAACACGAGGCGCGCATGTGGTTGAAGCGATGCAGCGCATACAGTCGCGGCTGCCTTATCGGCATATGCCGCTGGCGTGGCGACGAGACATAGCAATGACAGCCAAAGAATCGTCCACTTCATCCCAGCACCTCGGTGTCGCCTTCTGCGACTCGCAATACGATATTCGACGCGTTCGCGGCAGTCATTGACATAGATCAGGCGTCGACACCATCCGGGACATTATCGTCCGCACCGGCCTCTTTCGGATAGGGGACGATCATGCGGAACATCATGCCTCCGCCGCCCACGCGGCTCAACGACGACAAGGCAAACCGATAGCGCCACGCCACCTCCCGTCCGGTCTCGCTGTCACACAACGTTCAAACGACCGAATCGTTGCTGCCTCCCGCGGCGAATGGGGCACCGTTCACGCCGGTCTCGTCCTTTTGGCCCATTAGACGATGCCGATTGTTAGCTCACGCCGCTTCGAGCCGGCCACGGCCTCCAGCGACCAAACAGAAGGCAACGCGATCTCGATCCGAGGGGCGGGGTGACGTTGAAGAGGAACTGTGATGATGGCGGGGATGTTTGTCGCTCGTCACGTGATGACGCACCCTTAGCTGGACTTTATCGAAAAATACCCAGCCTCACCGTCTCGCCTGGATGTGAAAGATTG
>JBEKGV010000489.1:0-6648 GCA_050012615.1 Acetobacteraceae bacterium
CCTTGCGGGAACAGGACCCGTCGGTTTGAAAAGCCGGGAAAAGCGGCTAAGCTCCTTATCGGCAACGACATCGCGGAGGTAACCATGGCCGCTTACACCATAAAACCCCTGGTAACAGCCGTGGCCGTCAATACCGGCGGCCGCAACGGCCATTCTGAAACGACCGATCATTCGGTGAGCGTCAATCTTTCGGTGCGCAAGGAAATGGGCGGACCGGGGCTACCTGACACCACGACGCCCGAGCATTTGTTCGCCGCCGGCTATGCGGCGTGTTTTGGCGGTGCGATGGAATTTCTCGCGCAACAGAAAAAGAAGAGCACCGCCGGCGCGACTGTCACCTGCGCCACCTCCGTCGGCCCGCGCGAGGGCGGCGGCTTCGGTATCGCCGTGAAGATGCAGGTGAAGGTTCCGAAATGGTCGAAAGCCGAGGCTCTCGCCCTGGCGCAGGAAACGCACGACAAAATCTGCCCCTACAGCCACGCGACGCGAGGCAACATCGATTTCGTGCTGGAGGCGGAAGAGGGGTAGGCCGCACCAAACGATAGCCATTCGCACAGATATCCGGTAGGCGGCGGTTTGAAAAGCCGGGATCTGGGCGACCGGTCTGAACCGTCAGTGCAAAGTCCCCAGATAAGCGATCACGTCGGCCCGTTTCGCATCATCCTTCAATCCCGCGTAGGTCATGATGGTGCCCGGGACGAGCTCTCGGGGCGCCGTCAGATATTTGTCGAGAATCGCCGCATCCCAGGTGATGCCGGCGCTTTTGTTCGCCGCTGAATAGTGGAACCCCTCCACCGACCCGCTCTTTCTCCCAATGACCCCGAACAAACTGGGCCCCACCGTATTCTTGCCCGGCGCCGCCGAGTGGCAGATGCCGCACTGTGTCCTGAATACAGCCTGACCAGCTTCGGGATCAGCGGCATGAGCGCGCGAGCACGGCGCTCCGGCAATCATCACGATCAGAACGGCGGCACGGCATGAACAACGCATCCTCATAATCTCCGATTTCACCCGGATCGGGCGGCGCGGGTAATGTACCATTATCCGGTTTGGAGGAAGCGCCGTGTACCCTAAAGCACGCCTCGATGCGTTGAGCGATTCGATCTTCGGGGTAGCCATGACGCTGCTGGCTCTCGATGTGCGTCTGCCCGACGAGTTTCAACCGCACGATGCCCGGGAGCTGATCCACGCTCTGGCCGGCCTGGAACCCAAACTTTTGCCCTACGTACTGAGCTT
Organism: Acetobacteraceae bacterium; assembly: GCA_050012615.1. Lineage (GTDB taxonomy): Bacteria > Pseudomonadota > Alphaproteobacteria > Acetobacterales > Acetobacteraceae > Rhodopila. The sequence continues at coordinate 1,237 of JBEKGV010000489.1, forward strand.
CACCGGTCTCGGATTGCGTTGGCTGTCCAACGTGCACCTTCGTTCGGTGGGAGAGAGCTGCAGCGGGCCCTACGCCCATTGGTGGCTGGTCTATCATCTGCTGATCACCTGCGTGCCGTTCACCACCATCGTTGTCGGCCGCTTCGATGATTTCGCGCCGGCGATGTGGCTGTATGCCGGCAACACGATCCTCATTTCCGCGGTGTCGTTTCGTCTGCTGGCACTGACCCCATCGTTCGAACGAGCCGATCACCTGCGGGCCCGACGCGTCGCACTGAGTTTGTTGATCGCATCCTCCGCGCTGGCGATCGCCTGGAGCTTTGTCAATCCACAGCAGTCCTTATGGGCATTGGCACTCAATCTCGCCGCTCCGGTGATGGAGAAGAGGATGAGCCGATCGACGTGATGCACCCGCACCTCGTCAACCGGAGACAGCCAGGATACCGTGTCCGTCTGGGAGGGCGCCCGCATCGATGGGAGCCTCAGAATGGACCTCGGACTGACCGGGCATGTCGCGATCATTACTGGACCAGCAAAGGGGATGGGGGCGGCGGTCACGCGAGCGTTCGGGGCTGAGGGTTGCCGGCTCGCTTTGCTCGGCCGCGACGTGTCGGCGATTGGGCCTGTCGCCGAAGAAATGCAGCGTGACGGCGTCGAGGTCCTCGTTCACGCATGCGACGTCACCGACGCCTCCGCTTGCGACGAGGCCGTGGCGGCAACCCTGGATGCGTTCCGCCGTATCGATATTCTGATCAATGTCGCGGGCGGGTCAGGGCCGATCGGCAAGACCGGCGCCAATACGACAACGGAAGAATTCCACGATATCGTGGACCTCAACATGCGCGGTTGCTTCAACACGATCAGATCGGTCGCACCCGCGATGATCGCTCGCGAACAGGGTCGTATCGTCAATGTCGGCGGAACCTTCGGGATGCGCGGGCGCGCCGGGCGGGTCGCCTACTCCGCGAGCATGGTCCGCACAATATCAACGTGAATTGCGTGGCACCCGGAATGGTGGATGGCCCCCGATTCCGCGACAAAGTCTGCCGCGACATGGCTCTTCGACTGGGTATTTCCGAGGCGGAAGCAGCCGCGCGCCACGCGGCCGAATACGCGCTGCGACGGATCACGACCGATGCCGACGTCGCCAACGCCTGCCTGTTTCTGGCGTCGCCGGTTTCCCGGCAAATCACCGGGGTGGATTTACCGGTCGATGGCGGTTGGGCTGCGCTTTAGGGGCACTGCGCTCGCGAGCCCTATAGCCATCGACGATCGCGCGATAGGTGGTGCTGATCAGGTCGTCGACAATCGGCGGCGGTTTTTCGTTGCGGAGGAGGTATTGCCTCACCGCCGCGACCGGTACTTCCGACAGCACAAACTGGGCTCGGCGGATTTCAGCGACCCCGGCCCGGCCGAACGTATCGCGCGCGAACTTCTTAAGCCTGGCTTCACCGCGGCGCCCCTGTTCGGCGAGGCCGTCCTTGAGAGACCCGGGCCAATCGCCCTGGACAAAATCGTCGCGATGGTAAAGCAGCAGCAAGCGGCCTTCCGCCATGTGCTTACGGACCCAGGCGGGCGTGTGCAATGCCGCCTTCAGCCCGTCACCGGCCTCGAGTGCCTCTGTGATCCCTTGCTGAAATTCCAGCACCGTATTGAACCAAAGCTCGGCGAGCAGCGCGTCGCGGGAGGCGAAGCGATGGTAGAACGAGCCTGTTGGCGCCTTCAACCGCGCTGAAATCGCCGCGACGGTCACGGCGGATGGCCCATGCTCCGCCGCCAGGGCGAGGGCGGCGTCCAGAAAGTCGGCATTGTCGAACATCGGGTGAGCCATGGTTCTAGAATGATTATTCTAGACTCCTGCGTCAAGATACGCCAGAATGCGGCTCTGGTTTCACGGGAGGACCTTCATGTCGATGATGCCAGAGCGTCCAAAGGTAACGACCGAGCAGATTGAACGCTTCCTCGCGGCGGCCCGGGAGACGGTCGCGAATGTGCCGCACTGCTGGCTGGCGACGCGATCCGCCGAGGGCGGCGCCCATGCGCGGGCTGTTAAGTCATCCCCCGGCACCGCTGGCGACGATGAATGGACACGCCGTATCCTGGTCCGCCGCGGTTCCCGCAAGGTGGCGGAATTGCGGGCCGCGCCGCTGGTGACACTGGCCTTCCAGCACGCGTCAGGGGACGCTTACGTCGCTTTGGGCGGCCGCGCCACTTTGGTGGACGACAGGACGGAGATGCGCGGCCTTTGGCCGAGCAGCATGGACGCGCGTTTCCCGCCCGGTTTCGCGGACGCGAACATGATCGTGGTGCGGGTGGAAGTCCATCGGATCGAGGTCCATGTCCGCGGTGTCACCCGGGAGCCTTTCGGCACCGGAAGGACATTGCTCGAACGGGACGGCGCCGGCGGATGGCGTTTCATTCCGGACTACTGAAGCGCTACGCCTCCTGGTAGCCGGTGACGAAATCCTCCAGCCGGTCCATCGCCAGGGTCAGTCGGTCGTCGCTGATAGCGTAGCACAGCCGGATGAAGCGCTCGGAACCACGGCCGAAAGCGATGCCCGGCGCCATGCCGATCTTCGCCTCCAGCACCGCGCGTTTGCAGAAGGCGAGCGTATCGTTCACGCCGTCCACTTCGAACATCGCGTAAAAGCCGCCGGTGTTGGGAATGTTGCGGACCCGCTTCATGCGGGCCAGGCGGGCGTTCACCAGTTCGCGGCCGCCGCGGCAGCGATTGGCGAAGTATTTCACGAAGTCCTCGCCGTGCAGCAGGGCGGCGATGGCGCCATGCTGCAAAAACTCCGAGGCGCCGGACGTGTTGAACTGGATCAGCTTCTCGAACGAAGTCGTGTGGCCCTCGGGATAAACGATCCAGCCGAGTCGCCAACCGGTCATGGCCCAGGCCTTGGAGAAGCTGTTGACGACGAAGACAGGGTCGGTGGGGCGGGCGATGTCGAGAAAGCTGAACGCCACGCCGCGATCAGCCCCTGGTCCCTCGTAGACGAGACGGTGGTAGACCTCGTCGGACAGGATGGCGATGCCGCGGTCGCGGGCGAAGTCCAGCAATCGCGTGGCCTCGGCGCGAGTGATCATCCAGCCGGTCGGGTTGCCGGGCGAGGCAAGGTAAATCACCTTGGTCCGGTCGTCGCAGGCCGCGAACAGAGCGTCCATGTCCAGCGACCAGCCGTTGTTGCCGGGGGTCATCGCGACCTCGCGCGGCTCGGCTCCGTTGATCTGCATGGCGCGCAGGATGTTCGGCCACGACGGCGTGATGGCAACGGCGTTGTCTCCCGGTGAGACGGTCGCCTGAGCAATCAGCATGACAGCGCCCATGCCGGACGGGGTCAGCGTGACCCGGTCGTCCGGCAGGTCGATGCCATAGAGCCGCTTATTGTAGGCGATCAGCGCCTCGCGCATCGCCTGGATGCCGCGATTGGGGGCATAGAATGTACGGCCCTCGGCGAGCGCTTTGGCGGCCGCATCGCGGATGAAGGCCGGCGTGGGGACATCGGACTCGCCGGCGAACATGGGGATGACTTCAGGGTTGCCGTAGCCCATGCGCCAGACGTCGACGATCGGGCTGTCCTCGAGGGCTTCGATGGCCGGGCGGATCAGGCTCAATGGGGTGTCCTGTCAGGAGTGGCGAGCGTGTCTACCGGGCGATGGCGGATGTTGGAAGTGCGGCGGCACCAGATGTGCGATTCCGTCAGTAGTTTTGGGGGCAGGCCCACGCAACGGAGGCAAGGCCAAGTACTTATTTGGCGTACCTGAAGCACCATGCGACGATAACCAAGCTGAATCGGCACGACCATCTCTGAAGCACGACACCCGACATAGTAAATTGAGAGAGCAGCCGCCCGCGCGGGTCGTGGCGCCGAGATCGCGGGATTGTCGCGATTGCCGCCTGAACGTATTTTCGTATCAGGCGCACAGGTCGAACGGCTCAAACAACTGATAGCCGCCCGCGACGTCATGCCGCTCTCTGACTAAATCCAGAGACTGGTCTCGTGGTTACCGCATGCGCTGCCTCGCGGTCGACCCGCTGTTGGGCCCGTCAAGCAGACCTGTAACGAAAGCGCCACTTCCAAATAAAGTTTTGTTGCGCATGCGCGTAATATTATTTCTTTATCGTTCCAATTTGTAACCCCGGATATGGATCCGTCAATAATAGTAACATTTGCCGCGCGGCGCTTATCGGCCAGCCGGGCCAATGACATCGTTCCACTTCCGTGGTTGGAGTCGATTCCAGGCGTCCGCCGATGCACGCGTCTCTGACCGCTTGCCATGAGGATCATACCTTTAGGACATGGCGTGAACTCGTCGAGGTCCGCGGCTACCCGTTCTTAAAAACGGAACTGCTGGCGCGCAATCCGATCGGCGTATCCGACGTGGACAGTTGGCGCCTGTTGCCTCCGCCACCTCGAGAAGTGGGCCAGACCATTGCGACGCATCTGAATCTCATGCGACGAGGACGTGACGTGCGCTTCTGATCGGATCAGGCGGGGGCTCGGCCTTTCATCCTCGCCGGTTCTGACCTATCGTTCCGAGATGCGGTGAATGCCCGACCGCATCGCACATCATCGTAAGAAAGAACGGGAGTTCAATCGTGAAACACTTTACACGACTGATCCTCGCGACGTTGGCCAGCCTGACGCTCGCGGGTTGCCTGGGCACAACCTACCAGACCACCGATGCGACCGGCCAGAACGGCACCACATTCACCAGCCCCAGCGGAAAGACCGTGCAGGCACCTCCGCTGGCTCTGCGTTCCGGCGACAAGGGCGGTGAAAGCGGAGGAAGCGGAGGAAGAAACTAAGTCGGGTCGCGGCCAGGGAGAGTTCGGCCCAGGCAATCGGCCGGTGGCGACGGGAACACCTTGTTCGACGAAAGCGGCAGATGCCAGATCGCATCGCCACGGTCTGCCAACGGTGACGGCCGTCGGGTCGATCGTGGATTGTTGGAGATTTCACGTCAGCGAACCTCAGTCGGGTTGCACCGCCGGGTGCATGACCGCAATCGGAACCCGCCCGTGTTTCCGGTAGACCGTGAAGTCGGAATCAAGCGTCAATACATGATGGTGTTCATGAATCTCCGCCATGCGAACGATACCGGCGTCGGCCATCGACTTCGAAGTGTCCCGATATTTTCGCAGCAGTCTATGGAGCGCACCGATATACTCTTCCAATCGAAATGCGATAATCATCGCCCCATTTTTCAACGCGTCACCGCATGCCAGCGCACTGGGGCCCCGGCGTTGAAGCCGATGCCAATTCGGGCGATAGGATCGACTGATGACCCCATCGCCCGAATTTCAACGCCTCGCCTTCTTCACCCGCCTCCTCGACGCCGTCCCGGCAGCCGAACGCTATCGCCTGGCCGCCGAGCAAATCGCTCACGCCGAGCGTTTTGGGTTCG
>JBEKGV010000490.1:0-4467 GCA_050012615.1 Acetobacteraceae bacterium
ACCCCGCACGTGGGTGCGCGCCGGATCGGGCCGGACTATGATCGTGGGCATGAATACCATCGATTCGCCTCTGCTCGGCCTCTCGCAACGGTTGCCGCCGTCCAATATGCGGGCGGAACAGGCGCTGCTCGGCGCATTGCTGGCGAATAATCGCGCCTTCGAGCGGGTATCGGACTTCCTGACTGCGGTGCATTTCGCCGATCCGATCCACGGCCGAATCTTTCAGTCCGTCGCTCGGCGAATCGAGTCCGGGCAGCTCGCCGATGCCGTCACTCTGAAAGGCGAGTTCGAGCACTCCGGCGTTCTGGAGGAGGTCGGCGGCACCGCTTATCTCGCGCAGCTGTTGTCGTCGATGGTCGGCATCATCAACGCCGGCGAATATGGCCGGGCGATCCACGATTCGTGGCTGCGGCGGCAGTTGATCGATATCGGCGAGACCGTGGTCAACAACGCGTTTGGCGCCGATCCCGAACTCGATGGACGTGGTCAAATTGAAGCGGCCGAGCAATCGCTGTTCGAACTGGCCACGACGGACGGCGACAAGAACGGCGGCTTCATGGCTTTCGACGCCGCGCTGGTCGAAGCGATCAAGGGCGCCGAGCGTGCCTTCAACCAGGTCGGCCACGTCTCCGGCCTCAGCACGGGCTTGCGTGATGTCGACGCCCAGTTGGGCGGGTTGCACCCATCCGATCTGCTGATTTTGGCGGGCCGGCCAGGCATGGGGAAAACCGCTCTGGCCACGAAGATCGCGTTTGGCGCGGCCAAAGCCTTGATGGACAACGCCCGCGCCGAGGGCCAGAACGTGCAACCGAAAAAGCAGGTCGCGATCTTTTCCTTGGAAATGAGCGCCGAGCAGCTGGCGACACGATTGATGAGCGAGGAGGCTCGCATCTCCGCCGACCGCATTCGCCGCGGCGATATCGGGCAGAAAGAATTCGATAAATTCGTCGAGGTCGCACGCGAAATCGGTTCATTGCCGCTGCAAATCGACGATACGCCCGCGATCACCATGTCGATGCTGCGCACGCGCTGCCGACGCTTGCAGCGGACCAAGGGGCTGGCGCTGGTCGTCGTGGATTATTTGCAATTGATGCGGCCGTCCGCCGGGACGAAGCCGGAAAACCGGGTGCTGGAAATAAGCCAGATCACCCAGGGGCTGAAGGCCTTGGCCAAGGAACTCGAAATTCCGGTGCTGGCTTTGTCGCAATTGTCGCGCCAGGTCGAAAGCCGGGAGGACAAGCGGCCGCAATTGTCTGATTTGCGAGAGTCGGGCACGATCGAGCAGGATTCCGATGTGGTTATGTTCGTGTATCGCGACGAGTACTACCTCGAGCAACGCGCGCCCAACGCGGCCACGTTCAGTGGGTCCGGCGAAAAGCTGGCCGCCGCGATGGAGGAGTATAACCAGAAGAAGGAACAGGTGAAAAACAAGGCGGATCTGATCATCGCCAAACAACGGCACGGGCCGACCGGCACGATCGAATTGCTCTTCGAGGGAAAGTTCACCCGCTTCGCCGATTTCGACGCCGTTCATGCCCACTTCCAGTCCTGACGCCGCCCATGCGCTGTTGACAATCGACCTGGGCGCGATCGTCGCTAACTGGAGACTATTGCACGCGAAACATCCGTCCGGCGCCGTCATCAAAGCCGACGGCTATGGACTTGGCGCACGTCCTGTCGCGGCGGCACTGGCCAAAGCGGGCTGCCGGGACTTTTTCGTCGCCACACCCGACGAGGCGCTGGCATTACGCGACACCATTCCCGATGCCGCCCTGGTCGTGCTCGGCGGCCTGTTCGCTGGCGCGGAACCTGACTACGCCAGGCATGGGATCATTCCCGCACTGGGATCGTTGGCCGAGATCGATGCATGGTCGGCCCTCGCGCGCCGGCTTGACCGCGAGCTTCCGGCGTATCTCCATTTCGATACCGGCATGTCGCGGCTCGGCCTCGACGCCGGTGAATGCGCCGTCCTGGCGCAGGATCATGGGCGGCTCGCCGGGATCGATGTCCGATACGTGATGTCGCATCTGGTATCGTCGGAACTCCCGGACGAGAAGCTGAACGCGATCCAGCGCGATCGCTTCATCGCCGGCCGCTCGCGTTTGCCCGCGGCGCCGGCGAGTTTGGCGAATTCTTCGGGAATTTTCCTTGGCGACGGGTTCGCCTTCGACCTGGCGAGGCCCGGGTCCGCGCTTTATGGGGTCAATCCGACGCCGCACGTTGTCAACCCGATGCGGTCCGTCGTGACCCTCGCCGCGCGGGTGATCGCGGTGCGGGAAATTCCGGAAGGTGCGACGGTTGGCTACAGTGCGACCTGGACGGCGTCCCGTCCGAGCCGCATCGCGACGGTCGCCGTCGGTTACGCTGATGGCTGGCACCGGGCTCACTCCAATTCCGGCGCGGCGTATTTTGACGGCCACCCCGTTCCACTGGTAGGCCGTGTCTCCATGGACCTGACAACGTTCGACGTCACAGATCAGCCGGCCGTTCAGCCAGGCAGCTGGCTGGAATTGCTCGGCCGGCATCGCGGGGTCGACGACGCGGCGCGCGATGCCGGGACGATCGGCTATGAGGTGCTGACCGCTCTCGGACCGCGGTACCATCGGGTTTACGCGCCGGCGTGAACAGGATTTTGTCCTTTCTCGCCGCGGTTGGGCGCGCGGCCATCGTGGCATGCTCGGAAACCGGCAAGGTGGCGACTTTCGCCGCCATCGGGCTGTCCCATCTCGTGCGGCCGCCATTTTACGGACGGCTGTTCGTCAATTCGCTGCTGGACATCGGGTATTTCAGCTTGCCGGTCGTGGCGCTCACGGCGGTGTTCACCGGTATGGTGCTGGCGTTGCAGTCCTATACCGGCTTTTCCCGCTTTTCCGCGCAGAGCGCCGTGGCCAATTTGGTCGTGCTGTCGGTGACCCGAGAACTCGGACCGGTGCTGGCGGGCCTGATCGTCGCGGGCAGGGTCGGTGCGGCGATGGCGGCCGAATTAGGCACCATGCGGGTGACCGATCAGATCGACGCGTTGACGACCTTGTCGACCAATCCGATGAAATATCTGGTGACGCCGCGGCTGCTGGCGGGGATCGTCGCTCTGCCGCTGCTGGTGGTGATCGCCGACATCATCGGCGTCATGGGCGGGTTCATCGTGTCGACAATGAAGCTCGGGTTCAACGTGTCGGTTTACCTGACCAACACGATCAATTTCGTGCAAACCGAGGACGTGGTCTCCGGCCTTGTGAAAGCCGGCGTGTTCGGTTTTTTGATCGCTCTGATGGGCTGTTACCAAGGCTATAACAGCAAAGGCGGGGCGCAGGGCGTCGGCGCCGCCACCACCGCGGCGGTGGTCAGCGCCTCCATCCTGATCCTCGCGTTCGACTATGTGTTGACCGAAATGTTTTTCAGACAGTCTTGATCGGCCCGGTCTTGGTCGACCCGGTCTTGGTCGGAGACGATGTGAGCGGCGCGTTCCGGATCAGCCGAACCCGGCTGGCGGATCGCAGGGAACCGTGTCCATCTTGGCGGGGACCGAGATTTCCAGCAGTTCCAGTTCATCCGCGGTCGCGGTTTCGTTATGCCGCGTGCCGCCGGGGATCATCAGCGAGTCGCCCGCGTTGAGCCGGATCTTGCGTCCATCCTCGAACTCCAGGTCGACCCAGCCTTTCAGCATGTAGACGAGCTGCTGATCGCACACGTGATAATGCCAGCCGGTCGGTTTGCCGAGGCCCTGGGTGGCTTTGGTGACCTGTGCCCGCATCGCCCCGTTCGAGGCATCGGTGACCCCGAGATCGAGGTAAGTGAAGAATGAGCGGCGGCCCGGGACGGATTTCGCTGTCTCCGGCGTGGCATGGGCGAGGCTTTGCGTCGGTTTGACGTTATCGTTCATGGGACGGTCCTTCCTGGGATGGTCAGGCGCGATCACACCATCATTCGGCCCCGAGGTAAATCTTGCCCTCACGCCCGAGGCATGGTCTGTGCCCCGTCATGACTGGGCCGCACACCGCGATTCACGCGTCATGGCCGTCCCCCGACTTGATCGGGGGATTGACCCGGCCATCAATCGCCGCACATGCCTCGCCAGATGGCCGGGTCAAGCCGGGCATGACGAGAAAACCGACCCGTCCATGATGTTTCCACGATTCTCCTCCAGGTGAACATGACCAATCCGGTTCCCAAACTTCGCCTGCGCGGTGTTCGAAAGCGCTTCGGCGACAAGGTCGTGCTGGATGGTATCGACCTCGACGTGATGCCAGGCACGTCGGTGGTCGTCATCGGAGGGTCCGGTTCCGGCAAATCGGTTCTGCTCAAGTGCATCCTTGGCCTGCTCGAGCCCGACGCCGGCTCGATCGAAATCGACGGCACCGATCTGATGACCATGCCGCGCGCTGAACGCGTGGCGGCGCGAGCGCAGATCGGCATGCTGTTTCAAAACGGCGCGCTGTTCGACAGTTTGCCGGTCTGGGAGAATGTGGC
>JBEKGV010000491.1:0-4465 GCA_050012615.1 Acetobacteraceae bacterium
CGTTGAAGCGCGACATATCTCCGCGTCATGGCCGGGCTTGACCCGACCATGTCTCGCGGCACCGCGCTGGAAGAGACGGCCGGGTCAAGCCCGGCCGTGACGTTGTGACGACCATGCCTCGCGCTTTCGCGATGGTGAGTACTAGGAAAAATCCCTGGGGAGGATGCTACAATGATGAAAGCCGAGGACAACGAACTGCTGGTTCGCGTCGGACCGGGAACCGCGATGGGAAACCTGTTCAGGCGTTTCTGGCTCCCCGTCATGCTGATCTCCGAGCTGTCGGAAGCCGACGGGCCGCCCGTGAAGCTTCGCGCGCTCGGCGAAAATTTCGTTGCGTTCAGAGACAGCCGCGGCCGGGTAGGCATATTGGATGCTTACTGCACCCATCGGCGCGCTCACCTGTTTTGGGGACGCAATGAGGAGTGTGGGATCCGTTGTGCCTATCACGGCTGGAAGTTCGATGTGGACGGCAACTGTGTCGATCTGCCGAACGCTCCAAACGGAGATCGGATCAAGGCCAATATGAAAACGCGCGCCTTCCCGACCATGGAACGAGGCGGCATGGTCTGGGCTTATTTCGGCCCGGAGGAACTGCGGCCTGAACCTCCCGAGGCCGAGGTGTTCGAAGCGCCGGACAGCCACCGTCACATCGTGAAGATGGTTGCTCACGGCAACTACCTGCAGTTCGCCGAGGGCGACATCGATTCGAGCCATGTCTCGTTCTTGCATAGCCGCCTGGACGGCAAACCTTTGCCGGGGTCGCGGTTGTCAACTTTCGCGTTTCAGGACCGTTCGCCCCGATGGACCGTCAAACCCACCGACTACGGCCTCATGCTCGCCGCGCAGCGCGACGCTGGGCCTGATCGTTACTCGTGGCGTATCAACCAATGGTTGCTGCCGTTCGCGACGATGGTGGCGGCACCGCACGATTCGCCGTTCATCACGAACGTGCGGGTTCCGATCGACGACGAGAACTCGATGCAGTTCCGTATCTGGACGCATCCGGACCGGCCACTGAATGAGGCCGAGCGAACAACCGCCGATGCGGGCGTCATCTTCCCCGAAATGATTCCCGGAACATTCGAAACGGTGGCGAACCGCTCCAACGACTACCTGATCGATCGCGAGGATCAGAGACATCAGACCTTCACCGGGATTCAATCCATTCCGGTGCAGGACCTCGCCGTCACTCAGGAGCAGGGGCCGGGACCGATCGCCGATCGGAGTCTCGAGAAGCTCACCATGTCGGACATCGCCATCGTCACGATGAGGAAACGGCTGCTCGATACCGCCAAGGCGCTGATGGACGGTGTCGAACCTCCCGAAGCCAGCAACCCGCACGCCTACCGGGTGAGACCGATCGATACGGTTCTGCCGCGCGACGCCGCTGTCGAGGACGCGACCCGTCCGATGACCGTCCGATGGGTCGCGTAGCCGGGGGATCGAGAATGATACCGTTGGCGTGGATCGGCCTGGGTCGGATCGGAACGCCGATGGCGGAGCGTCTCGTTTCGGCGGGATATAATCTCACCGTCTTCGATATCGTTCCGCAAGCGATAGATGCGCTCGTCGCCAAGGGCGCCCGCGCCGCGAGATCCCCCGCGGAAGCGGCCGCCGGCGCTCAGGCGATATTCTTTTGTGTCAGCGATGGCGAGGCCGTTGAAAGCGCCGCGTTCGGACCCGATGGCGTCGCGTCGCGGGCACCGGCAGACGCTCTGTTGGTCGATCACTCGACGACGCATCCCGAGCTGACCAAGGCCATGTCGCGTCGCGGGGAAAAATTCGATCTCCACTGGGTGGATGCGCCGGTGTCAGGTGGAATTCTCGCCGCGAAAAACGGTGACCTCGCGGCATGGCTGGGCGGGCGTCCCGAGGACGCCGATCGGGCACGGCCATTTATCGCGGCTTATGCCAGGCGCATCAGCTACATGGGCCTGTCCGGCAGCGGCCAGGTCGCGAAATCGTGCAACCAGGTCATCGTCGCCAACACCATTGCGATCTGGGCTGAGATGCTCGCTTACGCGACCGCCAACGGTCTCGATCCCGTGACGCTCATCGATACGCTGGAGGGCAGCGGGGCCGACTCCGGAGTGCGGCGGACGTTCGCGAAGGGAATGGCCAATGGCACGTTTCCCGAACTCTCGACGCGGAACATGATCAAGGATCTGACGATCATCACGGACCTGGCACATAAATCCGCGGTTCCGATGCGGATTTCGTCGATCGCGCTGGAACACTTCAAAACAGGCATCGCGCGCAAGGATGTCTGAGAGGCGATTTGTTTGTTGGGTGGCACAGCGTAGGCTGAAGCCGCGCTTTTTTGAGGGAGCAGACTCATGGGAAAACTTGAAGGGAAAGTCGCTTTGGTAACCGGGTCTGGCCGCAACATCGGTCGAGCAACGGTTCTGAAGCTGGCTGGGGAAGGCGCCCACGTCGTCGTCAACGCCCGCTCCAACCAGGCCGAAGCGGATTCAGTCGTACGGGAAGCCCAGGAAATGGGGGTTAAGGCAATCGCGGTCGTAGCGGACGTGGCGAAGAAGGATCAGGTCGAGGCGATGGCGGCACGCGCTCTGTCCGAGTTCGGCCGCGTCGACATCCTGATCAACAACGCCGCCGTCCGCCCGCACAAACCGTTCACCGAGTTGACCGCGGAGGACTGGGAAAATGTCAGGGGAGTCGTGCTCGACGGAGCGATCTATCTGACGCGCGCGATCATCGAGTCGATGGTGAAGAATGAGTATGGACGTATCCTGTTCTTCACCGGCGAGGGTGCTTTCGTGGGCGGCAGCGGCCGTGCGCACGTGTCCGCGGCCAAGATGGGCCTCGTGGGTTTCGCGCGAGGCCTGGCCTCGGAATTCGCCGCGCGAAACATTCGGGTCAACGTGGTGTCGCCCGGCAGCATCGACACGATGCGTGCGAACCCGGAATGGTACGGCAACCGCCCGCCCAGCGCGACCGGCATCCCACTGGGCCGGCAGGGCAAGGTAGACGAAATCGCGGCGACATGCTTGTTCCTGGTCAGTGACGATGGCGGGTTCATTACCGGGCAGACGATTCATGTTAATGGGGGGACAGGGTATTACTGACGCTCGGATGGATAACGGCCACCGGCGGAAAGCCGACCGCAAGCGACAAACAGAAGGAAGACAACCATGAGCGAAAAGTCGGCGAGTGCCGGGACGTTGCAGCCAGTCATCGCCAGGCCCGAGACGGCAGAGACGATCAGTCCGTTCGGCATCGACATGAAGGTGATGCTCGGCGGCGAGCAGACCGGTGGGGCATTTTCGGCGGTCATCGCCGAGGTTAAACCCGGTGAAGGGCCACCGCCGCATCTGCATCGCGACCGGGAAGAGTATTTCTTCGTCCTCGAGGGCACCTATTCACTTGGCGTGAACGGCAAAGAGTCGACGATCGGTCCGGGCACACTGGTCTTCGTCCCTCGCGGCACGGTGCATACATTCAAGAACGTCACCAGCAGCATGGGCAAACTCCTCGAATGGACCATTCCGGGAAGTAACGGTGATTATTTCCGGGCGATCCATAAGATGGAAGCGACCAGTGGTTTCGATCCCGGGACGTTCGCCGAGATCAACCAGCAGTACGTGACGGAGTTTGTCGCGTAGAGCGGACGCGCCGGCGATGCCGCGCGAGGATGCCCGATTGATCTTCGCACGCCAGCCGATCTCAGCCGTCATTTCCGCGGCGAGGTGATGAGCGCCGCGGCGGCACAATATGCGGCCTGGGGACCCGGTTCGGGTACTGCACATGCTCGAGGCCGCGTAGGCCGTCGCTGCTTGCATCAGCGGCGGGTGCGAAGGAACGATCGGTTGAAAGAGGAACTCCCCTTTTAAGGTCGGGACCCGATATTCGTTTTATGCCACGAGCGACCGGCGCGACCTCGCGCGTGAGTCGTTGACTTTTGTAACCTGTCACCTTACACTTATCATCTGATGTTAAAGCGGATCCGCCACAAGGGGTTGGAGCGATTTTTCCGCAACGGCAGCACAAGGGGTATCAACGCACAGCATGCCGCGTGGCTTCGCGTGCTGCTAACCACCCTCAATGCCGCCACGAGCCCGGAACAGATGAACCAATTGCCGGCACGCGGCTCCATCCGTTGAGAGGCGAACGCAAGGGCTAATGGGCAATCTCGGTTTCAGGCAATTGGCGGCTGGTGTTCGAGTTCGATGGCGAAGATGCCACCAACCTCGACCTTGTAGACTATCACTGACGGCCGGAAGGAGACACGACGATGGACATGCATGATCCGGCACATCCCGGAGAGGTCATCCGGGAGGCTTGCCTCAAGCCCCTCGACCTGACGGTAACCGCAGCGGCGGAGGCTCTCGGCGTGACACGCAAGGCGCTGTCCGATCTGCTGAACGGTCATAGCGGTGTATCGGCCGACATGGCGATCCGGTTGGAAAAGGTCGGCTGGAGCACAGCCGATCATTGGTTGCGCATG
>JBEKGV010000492.1:0-4465 GCA_050012615.1 Acetobacteraceae bacterium
CGTATTCGTTGCCCGTTGCCATGAGTTGCAGCCTCGTTGGGCTGCTGATGCTTTCGGTGGCCGGTTCCTACCCGATGATCCTACTCTCCGCCGCATTGGTCGGAATGGGCTCATCGGTATTTCACCCGGAGGCGTCGCGCGTGGCCCGCATGGCCTCCGGCGGCCGCTACGGCTTCGCACAATCCCTGTTTCAACTGGGCGGGTCCACCGGGTCGGCGATCGGGCCGCTGTTGGCCGCGTTCATCGTCTTGCCGCACGGACAAAGCAGTGTCGCCTGGTTTTCGCTGGTCGCCTTGGTGGCGATGGCGCTGCTGACCTATGTCGGCGCCTGGTACAGCCGTCATCCGGCCATGGCGGCCCGGCGGGGTCGCAGGACGCCTCCGCCGGCCGTGACGTCCCCGCTGCCGCGTCAAAAGGTCATCATGGCGATGTCGGTCATCCTGATTCTTTTATTTTCCAAGAACATCTACACCGCGAGCCTCAGCTCGTATTACATTTTCTATTTGATCGAAAAATTCCACGTCACCGTGCAGAGCGCGCAGTTGCACCTGTTCGTGTTTCTGGGCGCCGTGGCGATCGGGACATTCGCAGGCGGACCAATCGGTGACCGGTTCGGCCGAAAACCCGTCATCTGGTTCTCCATCCTCGGCGCGTTTCCGTTCGCGCTGTTGTTGCCCTATGCGAGTCTCATGTGGACCGGCGTACTGAGCGTCGTGATTGGGCTGATCCTGGCATCGGCGTTTTCCGCGATCATCGTCTACGCGCAGGAGTTGATGCCCGGCCGGGTCGGCATGGTCGCGGGGATGATGTTCGGATTTTCGTTCGGACTGGGAGGTCTGGGAGCCGCCGCGCTTGGCCGGATCGCCGACGTGACCGGAATAGAGTTCGTGTACCACGTGTGCTCGTTTCTGCCGGTGATCGGTTTGCTGACGGCGTTCTTGCCGAACATCGAAGTGCGGCATCGCTGATCGGACCAGCGAAATCCCGGCTCCGGCCGGGCGCTTCGAACCGGTCCGGTAGGCCGGCTTTGGTTGTTCGTCTCATTTCGCTGGTGATCGCGGTCATGATCAGCCGCACGGCATGGGCGGCCGAAACCTGTCAGTATTCCGGCACGACCAGTCATTCCGGCCATGTCATCGTGGAGAGTAAAGCCACGACGGCGAACGGCACGGCGACGGTCGACGTAGCCGCCCGCGTCGGCGCCAGGACGTTCGGCATCATCGATTGGCAGTATTTGTATCAGGAAATCGCGACATTTCGGGACAGCGAACTGCAATCCATCGCGGTCAACCACCGTTACAGCGTCGCCGGATCGATCAGACGTCAGCTATGGGATTTTTTCACCCGAGGACCAGATGGGCTGTCAGGTTACCGGGTGGAGGCCAACACTCTGGCCGACATGCGGACGAGGCACCCCGGGTTCGTCCGCCACTGGGATCCCGCATCGTTTGGCGCACCCTGGCTGCCCGACTATACCGCCGCCCCACCCGAACGTCGCGCCGATCTTGATCTGCCAAGGTCGTCGATGCCTCCCGGTCTCGGAACGCCGCTGGCCATGGGGTTTTATTGGGTACGATGGGCGGGCCAGGACACGCGGACAGTTCCGGTGTTTCTGCCTGGATTCAAGAAAAATGCCCGGGCGGATATCAAGCTCGTTTCACTCGGCGTTGACGCGAACGGGCTGCTCCATTTGCGTTCGTCAGTGCACCACCCGCAACTGAGCGAGACCGAGGCTTCCACCGCCGATGCCTGGATTTCCCCGGATCATCATTTGGTTCGGGTAACGTTTGATGCGCACAGCGATTACGGCAGCGCGCAGGGTGAGCTTCGTCTCGACGGCTGTCAGGGAAGCGCGTCGGCGCCGTGACCTCGTTGTATCAGACAGCCGGAGTCTCAAAACCCGGCGTAGCGTTCCGTCGCATCTGATCTGCGGAATAGCGGCGCGCTATCCAGGCGCATATCAGCAACTGCATGGGATAATAGAGCATCATCGGCAGCAGGATCGGCCCAACATCCGCGCCGGGGATCAAAGCGGCGGCAATCGGCACTGCGCTGACCAGCGACTTCTGCGATCCACAAAATATGAGGGCGGCCTCATCGTCGCGGCCGAACCCCAAGGTCCGGCTCGTCAGCGTTATGATAAGCAACACGAGGGCAAGCAGGAGCACCGTCAGAAGTGCCAATACAACCAGATGCATCGGTGGGATCTGTTGCCATATGCCGTGTACGACCGCGGCACTGAACGCGGTATACACGACCAACAGGATGGAACCTCGGTCGGTGATGGAGAGCAGGGCACGGTTGCGCTCGGCCCAACTGCCGATCCAAGGGCGCAGCAAATGGCCGGCGGCAAATGGCGCCAGCAGTTGCAACGCCACGTGCCAGATCCCCATCAGATCCATGGCGCTGCCATGCAGGTTCGACATCGCACCGAACAGCAGTGGCGCCAGCACGATCCCGGCGATGTTCGAAGCGGTCGCCGAGCACACCGCTCCCGGAACGTTGCCTCCCGCGATCGATGTCAAGGCGATCGATGATTGCACGGTCGACGGCAGGGCGCAGACGAACAGCATTCCGAGCCACAGCTGGGTCGGCAGCAAATGCGGGAACGCCCCGCACAGGCTGATGCCGAGCAGTGGAAACGCGACGAATGTCGTCCCCCCAATGGCGGCGTGCAGCCGCCAATGCGTCACTCCGCGCAGGATGGCGTCGCGCGACAGCCGTGCGCCTTGCAGGAAGAACAGTGCCGCGATGGCCAGGATCCCAGCGGCATTGAACGCGCGAACGCTGTCGCCTCGGCAGGGCATAAAGGTCGCCGCCAAAACGACACCAAGCAATCCCAGAACGAAGCCGTCGACCAGCAGGGGAACTGCCCGCGCGCCGCGCGATAGCTGACGCATGGGGGCCATCACACCGCTCCCAACAAATACCACCATCCCGGCAGCGTCAGGAACGACAGAGTAATGCCTAGTCCCACCATGAGCGTGATCAGCGGTGGATTGAGATCGTTCTGCATCGCCACGATCGCGCCGCCGATCATTGGCCCCATGGCCGACTCGAACAGCGTGATGCGGATCGCCTCTCCATGCGCATGAAGCCAGCCGACATAAAGCAAGCCCAGCAAAGCCGGGGCGATCAGCAGCTTGAACGCCAGGCCGCCGGCAAGCGCGGCGAGATTGCCACTCAACACATCGAGGCGCAGTTGCATACCGACGGAAATCAGCGCCAGCGGAGTGAGCGTGCCGGCGAGAGAACGCAGCACGTCGGTCACCACCGCGGGATAATCCACACCCACGAGAACGAGCGCGAGAATCAGCACCAGAAATGGCGGAAACCGGACAATACGATACCAAAACGGTCTCGTATCGGTGGCTCGCTGCGAGTACATCGTGGCGACCAGGATTCCGAGTGTGCTGAGAACCATATAGGTTCCGAGCTGATCGATCAGGATGCCGGTGGCCATCCCACCACGACCGTAAAACGCCTCGATCATCGGCAATCCGACGAATGAGGTGTTCGCCAGCCCGCCAACCAGCATCAGACCGCCGGTCGTCGTCCTTGGCAGGCGAAGTGCTCGCCCCAATAACCAAAAGAAACAGCAACCAAGAATGAACAGCAGCCATGGCATGCTGACCGGGTAAATCAACTCCATCTTTGGATGGATGCCATGAACCTGGAGCAGGATCAGAGCGGGCAACGACACGAACAGGACGATACCGTTAAGTACGTTGGGCGTGTTGGGGGGAAGCCACTGGCGCTGACCCAGAACAATGCCGGCACACAAACTTACGAACAGGAGGACAAGGTTACTCACGCGCGGGTACCTTTATCTATTGCTGCCGGCCACCGGTCTTCGCCGGTTGCCGCGGCTTGTCGGATCGCCTTCCCCCGCTATTTCGACACTATCGCTTGCGACGTGATCGGCTCGTGATTGTCACGAATTCACGGTGACATCAGGACCGTCGGATCGTCACCAATCGCGCCAGCCATTGCCGCGGCTTCGATCTCGGCGCTCATTGACAACAGCTCCTGGAGCTTATGAGACGCTCCGGCATTATGGCCCGGCGCGGACATGATCGCCGCTACCGCCGCCAGAGCCAGCGCGACATAGATGGTGCGATCGTCAGCGGTCGTTGGCATTGCACTTCTCCCTGCCTGCGCGGAATTTAACTAATCCCGCTTTTGAATTTCGCCTGTGAGCTGGCTCACATCATCACGCATGAAGAATCGCCGCGCTAAAGATTGTCCGATCACAACGACTCGCAAGCTGGCACGGACGGGTAACATAAGGTTACTGGCTCCGCGGAGACGGGGGGCGAGGGAGTACGGACTTGCGACGCGATAGCGAAATTTAGCGCCGCACGGTGTCAACTGGCCGTGAATTCCACCGTCAAAATTCTGCTCCCCCGGCCCGCCTCAGCGTCAAAACGACCCGGGATCGCGCAGGACTTGATTTGTTCCACCT
>JBEKGV010000493.1:0-6468 GCA_050012615.1 Acetobacteraceae bacterium
AACGCCCGGTCCGTGTCCGATCAGCCAGCGATCCAATAGGAGAACGACGATCGGTGTCCGCGATCCGCCTGGAGCCACGCCAAATCGCAACTCTCATCATCCTGCTCGGCGGACTGTGTGCCAGCGCGCCCTCTCGTGCCGACGATCCCGTTCAGATCAAAGTGACCCTCAAGGATCACCGATTTGAACCGGCGGAGATCCACGTTCAAACCGGCAAGCCCACTATCCTCCTGGTTACCAATGAGGACGCGACGGTCGAGGAATTCGATTCTTCGGCGCTTAAGGTCGAGAAGGTGATCGTGGGAGGTCACTACGCCACGATCCGGCTTCGCCCGCTCGGTCCGGGCCGCTATCCGTTCATGGGCGAATACCACGCGGAGACCGCACAGGGAGTCGTCGTCTCCGAATAGGAACCCGCCGTGCTCGCCACCCTGGCCATCGTCTTCCGCGAGGTCCTCGAAGCGGGGCTGATCGTCGGTATCGTTTTGTCGGCCACGAAGGGAATGCCGAAACCCGGACTGTGAGTTGGCTATGGAGTCGCGGCCGGAGCATGCGTGGTAACCGTGCTCCACGCGTTGATTGGTTACCCCGCGCAGCCCGCCTGGGCAAAAGTCACGATTTATACCAATCGGCGAATAGATTGACTCTTGGCGTTATCGTCATGGCCCGGCTGGTCCGGGCCACCTATCGCGGCACAGTGCGGCAATAGATGGCCGGCTCGGTGGCCGGCCATGACTTGGTTGACGACTGTGCCAATCACCCAACCCGTCATCCCCCGGCTTGCCCGGGGGACCTGTCGCGGCACTGTGCGGCAATAGATGGCCGGCTCGGTGGCCGGCCATGACGTGGTTGACGACTGTGCCAGTCACCCAACCCGTCATCCCCCGGCTTGTCCGGGGGACCTCTCGCGGCACTGTGCTGGAAGTGATGGCCGGGTCAGATCCACGATACGGAGATATGTCGCGCTTCAACGATTCTGGGTACCAGCCCGGACTGTTCAGCCGTCCTGCTCCGGCGCGGCTCCCGAGTTGAGCATGATGTAACGCTGGATACCGATCTGCTTGATCAGGTCGAACTGACGGTCGAGGAAATCGACATGCTCTTCCTCGCTCTCGAGAATCTGCAGCAGCAGGTCGCGGGAAACGAAATCCCGCACTCTCTCGCAATAGGCGATGCCATCGCGCAGATCGTTCAGAGCCTTCTCCTCCAGCGCCAGATCGGCCTTCAGGATCTGCTCGACATCCTCGCCCACCTGGATCGGATTGAGCCGCTGCACGTTCGGCAGCCCATCGAGGAACAGGATGCGATTGATCAGATCATCCGCATGCTTCATCTCGCCGATGGACTCGTCATATTCGTGCGATCCGAGCTTCGTGACGCCCCAATGCCTGAGCGTTCGCGCATGCAGGAAATACTGGTTGATGGCAGTCAACTCATTTGTGAGCTGAATGTTCAGGTGCTCGATCACCTTGGGGTCACGCAGCATGGGGTGCCTCGTCATCTGATCAGCGATGACATTCCTCCTTTAGGGAGGCGCCTGGCAAGTAGCGACGTGCCCGTGTGCCAGTCAGGTGGGAGAAGAGGCTTCCATTATCGAGCCGACGTCGCCGCGCAACAGAGCCACCAGCGACCTGGCGCATTGGCCGCATTGAGCGCGACAACCGCACGCGGCGTAGACCTCACTCGATTTTGTCGTTCCGGCCGCGGCCGCGGCTTGCTTTACCTGTCGGTCGGTTAGCGCGTTGCAGAGGCAGATGTACACGGCGGCCGGTCCTCGCTCTGGCGGGACCCATGCCCGACCATCTCCGTTTAGTGGACGGGGAGGGTTATGTAAATGCGACTTATTCGCAACCCCGTATGACTGTTCTTGCATGACCCAATCGGCGGCCACCGCTTCAATCCAACCGGATGCTCCGATCTCATCACGCCGCCTGGTCTCTTGACGCGCCACGGTCGTCAGCCACATTTCGCAATCATGCGCGACTTTTCAGACCTCACCGAGCGGGAAATCCTCGCGTTGGCGATCGCCAACGAGGAAGAGGACAGCCGCATCTACCTTGATATCGCCGAATCGTCTGCTGGAATTATACCGGAGCAAATTCGGCGAACACATTCCGTTGATCCGCCGGCACGACATTCGCGGCTTCATCCACCACAAGCCGGTCTGGCAGATCCAGCCGCTCAATATGAAAGCGGTCCGGATGCTGGCGGAAAGCATGGAGGAGGAAACTCAGCACTTCTATCGCAAGGCCGCCATTCGCTCCACCGACGTCTCGATCCGCAAACTTCTGGGCGATCTCGCGGATGCCGAGGTGGAGCATGAACGGCGGGCCGACGGGCTGCGCGAGGAAAACCTGACCGGGGACGTGGTGGCGAGGGAGGACGCTCACGCCCATGCCTCCTTCATTCTGCGGATCGTCCAACCTGGTCTTGCCGGCCTGATGGATGGGTCGGTGTCGACACTCGCTCCCGTATTCGCGACGGCCTTCGCGACCGGGAAAACCTGGGACACGTTTCTGGTCGGAATGGCGGCTTCGATCGGGGCCGGCATCTCGATGGGTTTCGCCGAGGCATTGTCGGACAACGGCAGCCTCACCGGACGCGGCGCTCCATGGATACGCGGGTTGGTGACCGGGCTGATGACCACGATTGGCGGCGTCGGTCACACGCTGCCGTTCCTGATCCCCTCGTTCTGGACAGCGACCGCGGTGGCGATCGGCGTCGTCGCCGTGGAGCTAGGGGTCATCAGTTGGGTGCGTTGGAAGTTCATGGACACGCCGCCTGTGTCGGCCGCGCTTCAGGTGGCGTTCGGCGGCGCGCTGGTGTTCGCGACCGGTGTGCTGATCGGCAACGGGTAACGTGTGCCTCAAGAGAGAGATAGCGCAGGGAATGTGAACTCTCGAAAACTGAGGCCGCCGTCGAGCATTTCGATTGTTCGCGCCGGCGGAGACGCCGGCCGTGTAATCGTGCTATAGCAGCCAAACCGGCACCTAGGGCGATCCTGCCAGGGTGGCATCGAAGCGGCGCGGTGTCATGACTTTCCGAAGTTTTTTGCTGGCCAGCACGGCACTCGTGTTTATGACCGCCGTCATTTTTCATCGATTGGAACCTGGGCACATTCCGCAGGTGGATGATCCCGGCGAGTATTCAACGTCGACGGCCACACCGTCACCGTCCGGCGGCGGCGGCGGTCCGCGAGTCGTCGGGTGGTTTGTGTCCAGGGACACTTTCATCGCCTTGGGCTATCGGCGCGCCAGGTCGTGAGCGACACGATCACCATCGAATTTATCGGCGCGACGCTGCGCGCGATCCAGGCCGAGCAACGGACGCTCCGTTCGGAAAACGAACTCCTGCGCCACGATGGGCGAAGTGCCGCGCGTGTTGAGCGATCGCATCGGCAATCTTGAGTCGCTGCTGGAGGTAAGGCTCGATCGGCTGGAAGCGTTGATTGAACCCCGTTTCACCAAACTGGAAGCACGCGTCGACGCTCTGGAGGGTGCCGCCCAAACGCCGTGAGCGGCGCACCGGGGTCAGAACAGCGCGTCGAGCGTCGGACGGTGAATATCGCACCGATCGTGAACCTCGGCCGCCGCCAGCTTGGGGCATTCGCCGCTGATCGCACGCGGCAGCTCGGGCATCTGCATGGCCTTGCCATGCTCCCGGACCAGCTTATCCGTCCTGAGGCGACCGCGCCTGTCGCAGGCCCGGCAGGCGGCCTCGATGCTGTCGATCGGCGCCGCCACGTCACGGAGTTAGATAGTTCCCGGCATCGTGACCACTCAGCTGCTGGTCGAACTGCTGGCCCTCCGGGATCACCGGTCGGACGGTGCCAAGCCGCACCGTGAGCTCGAGCGGGTCTTCACGGACCTGGACCGGATCGACGGCCGGGACGCGACGCAATGGGCGTTCAACCGGCTTTGCGAGGATCCCCGGCTGGCGGACCCGCACGACGGTCTCGCCTGCAGCTGGGGCACCGGCCCGTGGAAATCTCAGGAGTTCGAGTGTATTATCCCAGCACAACCGACACTCAGGGCGATCCAGCCCGGGCCGGATCGGAGCGAACCAATGAGCGAGACGACGGACGACCAGAGCCTCTTGGGGAATACGATCTGGCTTCCGGAGATCGCTGCCTGGCTGTCGAAAATCTTGAGGCTGCTACTCTTTTTCGGGTTTCTGCTGGCATCGGTCGGGCAGTCCGGCCGATCCCCCGAAACAGACCGTCCCCAGAAATGCGGGGCATTCACCATTGGCGTTTCAGCTATCGGCGGATGCGACGGGATCGGCGGGCCACCGGCACCGACATCGCTGGACATTGCCAGGTCGTGGCGGAGCAACACACGATGAGCGACCTTTATGACGATGACATCGTGCTGTGGAGCGAGCACCAGGCGGAGTTGCTGCGCCGTCGTGCCGCTGGCCAGCTGGTGAACGATACCGATCTGGACTGGCTCAACATCGCCGAGGAGATCGAGGACGTGGGCGCCAATCGGTTGCACGCCGTCGAGTCCCTGCTGATCCAGGCGTTACGCCACATGATGAAGGCTGAGGCGTGGCCGCTATCTCTGGACGCGCCGGGCTGGCGTGCTGACGCCATCGATTTCCGGCAACAGGCCCGGCGCCGCTTCGTGTCGTCCATGCGTCAGAAGATCGATGTCGCCGGTCTGTATCGGGACGCGCTTCGGGCGCTGCCAGCTGAGGTCGACGGCGTGGCACCATCACCGATCGATGTGACGCGCCAGCAGACCCTGGACGAACTGTTGAGCGATACGCCCTAAATGCCGGAGGAGGATCGATCGGTGACTTACTTTAGCCTTCTGATAGAGCCTGGGGCGACGCTTGGCCGGATGAGGTGTGCCGGCCCGAATTAACATGACATCCAGTCCGCGGGTTATTTTGAAGTCGCGAAACGATCACGCCGCCGGCCCGGCAAGTCATTCCGCGTTCGGCTGCCCGCTGCTCTGTCAAAACACTCGACGCGCCGGCGAAAAAGATCAAAATATTCTTCACCTGTTCCCTGGGTGACAGCGACGCACACGGGTGGCGGCTATTTATCTCCTCACAGAGCAGCCTGCTCTGCCGAAACCAAACAGGAGATAGCGATGAAAACCTTCAAGACCCGCCGGTTCTTTTCCGTGACCTTCGCCGCGGCAGCTCTCGTCGCCGGGCTTGTCGCCAGCTCGGTCCCCAGCCACGCCACTTATTACTGCAACGCCTGGGGTCCTCGGGGCAATGTGTGCCATTGGGAGCCGTGATCGAAACGGGAAGCCTGACGCCGTTATGAGCGATGGCGTCAGGCGCGCTTTATTTCAATTACCGAATGTTTCCCGCCAGGCTTCGATCACCTCGGGAATGCCCGCGCGAATTTCCTCCACCGTCAGCGGGATCACCTTCTGCGAGGCCAACGGCGGTTCGTCCGGCCGGGGTGGAACACCGGTCCGGATCGGTTCGCTGCCGTCGCCTGCCACCACCTTCGAGTAAGTCTCACCCAGCAGCCACTCCATGAACAGCCGCGCGGCCGCGGGATGCGGCGCGTTGGCGGGAATGGCGGACGGCGTGACGCACAGTACCACTCCATCCGTTGGATGGACGATCGCCAGCGGGTTTCCCCTGTCGATCGTCCGGTAGGTCCCGTTGGCCGAGGCCAGACCGACATGCACCTCACCCGCCGTCATCAGCGTGACCGGATCGGCGGCGGAACGGCCGATGCGCGGATTGTTCTTCGCGAGCTTTTCGAAATACTCCCAGCCGTAGAGCTTGCGCATTCCCACGCACCAAACGCCGGTGCAGCCGCTGAACGCGGGATGCCCGGTCGCGACAAAACCTTTCCACTTCGGATCGAGCAAATCGGTCCAGTTTTTCGGCGCATCCTCGGGCTTCACGAAGTTCGTATTGTAGATCAGGAAGTAGCGCGACGCATTGGTAACATAGGAATACCCGGCATCCGACAACGCCAAAAATGGCGGCATGAGTTGCGAGGCGTTTTCCGGGCTGTATTCGCTCAGTTGGTGCCGTTCTTTCAGGATCGGCATATGCGAGATATCCGTCGTGCTGAACACGTCGCATTGCGGCGTTTTGTTCTTGATGTCCAGCAACAGCCGCTGATAAGCGACCTGGCCCGTTGTGCGAATGACCTCCACTTTGACGCCCTGATATCGGGAAGTGAAGGTGCGGCCCAGAAGCTCGGCCGTTTCGGCGTCGGTCTGGCCGGTATACCAGGTGAGAGTGCCCTCGGCATGCGCCGCGCTCTCCAACGCCGCAAGGTCCGCGTGAGCGTCGCGAGGCAGTGCCGCGGTGATCGCGGCGGCGACCGCCCCGGCACCGGCCTGGCGGCGCCCCGGATAGCTTCGCGTCATCGTTTCCTCCCGGCGTCGAGGATGGACCGTCTTCCATGCCGACGCGGTCAGTCATCAGCGTCCATGATCCCGTCGTCAACCCATGTGAAGTCAAACCTAAGCAAACCACTGGAGG
>JBEKGV010000494.1:0-4457 GCA_050012615.1 Acetobacteraceae bacterium
AAGCTGCGCGCGAAGCTGGCGAGCCTGCCGGAAATGCGTGACGTCGCCTCGGATCAACAGGATGAGGGCTATCGCACGAACATCGTGGTCGACCGTGACGCGGCGATGCGGCTTGGGGTGCCGATGCAGGCGGTCGAGGACACCTTGTACGATTCGTTTGGCCAACGTCAGGTATCGACGATCTTCGGCCAGGCGAATCAATATCGCGTGATCCTTGAGGCCGATCCAGCCTGGCAGCAAAATCCCGATTTCCTGAAGCTGCTCCGGGTTCCCGCTACCAACGGTACGACCGACACGCAGGTGCCGCTGTCGTCCATCGCCCGGATCGAAAAGGGCATTGCACCGCTGGTCGTCACGCATCAGGAGCAATTCCCCGCTGTCACACTGAGCTTCGATCTGGCGCCGGGCTATTCCCTCGGTCACGCGGTCGACTCGGTCGCGCGCGCGGAACGCGACATCGGCATGCCGGAAACCATCAACGGGACCTGGTCCGGCGATGCGGCGGAGTTCCGCCGTTCGCTCGCGTCCGAGCCGTGGCTGATCCTGGCCGCCGTGGTGGTCATCTACATCGTTCTGGGAGTCCTATACGAAAGCTGGATCCATCCGGTGACCATCATTTCAACCCTGCCATCGGCCGGTATCGGTGCGTTGGCGGCGTTGATGATTTGCGGCATCGACCTGTCGCTGGTGGCGCTTGTCGGGATCGTGCTGCTGATGGGGATCGTGAAGAAGAACGCCATCATGATGGTGGACTTCGCTCGCGATGCGCAACGCCATCGACGCGTCGCTCCCTATGATGCGATCCGCGATGCCTGCCTGCTGCGCTTCCGACCGATCATGATGACGACCATGGCGGCGCTGCTAGGCGCTTTGCCCTTGGCGCTGGAAAGCGGCCCCGGATCCGAGTTGCGGTATCCGCTAGGTGTCACGATTGTCGGCGGTTTGCTGCTTTCGCAGTTCCTGACGCTGTACACCACGCCCGCCATCTACCTCGCGTTCGAGCAGATACGCACGGCCTGGTTTGGCACACCTTCGGTGGAGGCGGAGGCCTGATGGGGTTCTCCGCGGTGTTCATCGCCCGCCCCGTCGCGACAATTCTGTTGGCGATCGGATTGTTCCTGGCGGGTGGGCTGGCTTATCGGTTCTTGCCGGTCGCGGCGCTCCCCTCGGTCGACATTCCCACGATCATCGTGTTCGCCAGCCGGCCGGGCGCGGACCCTGAAACCATGGCCAACTCCATCGCCGCGCCCTTGGAACGTCGACTTGGCGAGATTGGCGGCGTAACGGAGATCACGTCGATCTCGGCGATCGGGTACACGACGATCGTCATCCAGTTCGATTTGTCGCGCGATATCCATTCGGCGGGCAGCGACGTCATGGCCGCGATCAACGCCGCCACCGCCGACCTGCCGTCAGATTTACCGATCCGGCCGTTCTACAAAAAACTCAATCCCGCCGAGGCGCCGGTCATGACGCTGGCATTGTCCTCGGCGACGCTATCCACGGCGAAAATTTATGATGCCGCCGACACGATCCTGGTGCAGCGGCTGTCACGCGCCGATGGAGTGGCGCAGGTCACCATCAACGGTGCCGATAAACCGGCGATCAGAGTGCGGCTTGATCCGGTCCGGCTCGCCGCGGCGGGTCTCGCCAGTCAGGACGTCTACAACGCCATTCGCGGCACCAATGTCCTGGCGCCGCTCGGCAGTTTCCAGACGCCGGACACCGCCGAAACAATCGGCCTGAACGGGCAGATTTCTCAGGCCGAGGAACTGGCGCCGCTGATCATTCGGTCCAGCGCCACGGGCACCGTGCGGTTGGCCGACGTCGCCAAAGTCGTCAACGCCAGCGCTGATTCTCGGGTGGCGGCATGGAATGGCACACGACCCGCCGTGCTGTTGACGGTCTTTAAAGAGGCGGGCGCCAACGTCATCGACACGGCGGATGGGGTCAAGGCGCTGATGCCGCAATTGATGAAGTGGCTGCCGCCGGACATCCAGGTCACCGTGATCTCCGACCGCACGACGACGATCCGCGCCAGCGTGCGTGACGTACGGACGACGTTGCTGATCAGTATCGCCCTCGTGCTGCTGGTGGTGCTGATTTTCATGCGCCGGCTGGTGGCGACCGTCGCCGCCGCGATCACGGTGCCGTTGTCCATTTGCGGCACGTTGGTCGGCATGTGGTTCCTCGGCTACACAATCGACAACTTTTCGCTGATGGCGCTGACCATTTCGGTCGGGTTCGTGGTCGATGACGCGATCGTCATGATCGAGAATATCATGCGGTTGATGGAACGAGGCGAGCAACCGTTGCGCGCCGCGTTGATCGGGTCCCGGCAAATCGGCTTCACGGTGATGTCGATCACTCTGTCCTTGGTCGCCGTCTTCATTCCGCTGACCTTCATGGGAGGGATTCTCGGCCGTCTGTTCCATGAATTCGCCATGACCCTGACAATGGCGATCCTGATCTCGGCGGTCGTTTCGTTGTCGATGACACCGATGATTTGTGGCCGGTTCATGCGAAGTTCAACGCATGAGAGACCGCATGGCCGGCTTTGGCGGCTGGTTGACGCCGTCATCAATGGCGTCACGCGTTTCTACGTCCGCAGTCTCGGTTGGGCTTTGCGGCATCAATGGCTGCCGCTGATGGTCACTGTGCTGACAATCGTTCTGACGGTGAAGCTCTATATGATCGTGCCGAAAGGCTTCATGCCGGAGCAGGACACTGGCATTTTGTTCGGCTCGACGGTGGCCGATCCGGGCATCTCATTCACGGCCATGAGCGACCGGCAGCGGGCCGCGGTTGACGTGATCCTGCGCGATCCAGCCGTGGAGAGCGTCGGCTCCTGGATCGGTGTCACCGCGGGTTGGAATTCGATGAACCGCGGCTGGTTTTCCGTCAGCTTGAAGCCGCTGGCGGAGCGGAAAGTGTCATCCGATCAGGTGATCGAGCGGCTGCGGGAGCCATTGGAGCGAGTCGGCGGAATCCAGACTTTTCTGTTCGCCGCCCAGGATTTGCGCGGCGGAGGCCGACAGGGTGGGGCGGAATATCAATATGCGATGATCACTCAGGACGTGCCCGAATTGCGGCAATGGGCTCTGCTGCTTGAAGACCGCATGAAGGAGATTCCGGGGCTCGTCGACGTGACCTCAGACCAGGACCGTGCCGGGCCTCAGATTAATGTGGTCATCGATCGTGATGCGGCGGCTCGGCTTAAGGTCAATACGGTCGCGATCGACAATGCGCTGAACAATGCCTATGCGCAACGGCAATTGTCGACGATCTACACGCAGCGAAATCAATACAAGGTCGTGTTGGAGACCGACCCGGCGCTGCAGGCGGATCCGTCCATGCTGGACCGCACATACGTTGGCTCCACCACTGGATTGCAGGTGCCGCTGTCGCAGGTGGCACGGTTCGAGCGTGGGACATCCACGCTGGCCGTGCGGCACCAGGGGCAATATCCGGCCGCGACGATCAGTTTCAGCCTGAAACCAGGCTACGCTCTCGGTGACGCCCAGGCCGCGGTGCAAAAGGCCACGGTTGATCTGCGGTTGCCGGATAATGTCCGAACCGAGTTCGCGGGCAATGCGCAATGGCTGCAAAAATCATTGGCGACGCAGCCGCTGCTGATCGGCGCCGGATTGATCTCGATCTATATCGTTCTGGGAGTGCTGTACGAAAGCTGGCTCCATCCGCTGACCATCATGTCGACATTGCCTTCCGCAGGGGTCGGCGCGCTGCTCGCGCTGCTGATCACCGGGACGGAACTGTCGATCATGGGGATCATCGGGATCATTCTGCTGATGGGGATCGTGAAGAAGAACGCCATCATGATGATCGATTTCGCGCTGGAGGCGGAACGTCAGCGCGGCGTGACACCACTCGAGGCGATTCATGAAGCGTGTCTGGTGCGATTCCGTCCGATCATGATGACGACGCTCGCGGCGCTGTTCGGCGCATGTCCTCTGGCGTTTGCTTTCGGAACAGGCGCCGAGTTACGGCAACCACTGGGAATCTCAATTATCGGCGGGTTGTTGATGTCGCAGGTGCTGACGCTATACACGACACCAGTGGTCTGGTTGGCGCTGGAGCGGTTGGCGGGTCGCCGGAAAGCGATCGTCGGCACCGCGATCGCCGAGTGACCACATGATGGTCATATCGTCGCGACAACTCTGTCCAGCACCAGCGCCGTTGAAATCAGCGCCAAATGCGAGAACGCCTGAGGAAAGTTGCCGACCTGCCGCGCCGCCTGATGATCGTATTCTTCGGATAACAATCCGACATCATTGCACAATCCAAGCAGCCGTTCGAAAAGCTCGACAGCTTCTTCGTGGCGCCCCTGCAATGCGAGATTGGATGCGTACCAAAAGCTGCAGGCCAGGAACGTGCCCTCGCCGGGGGGCAATCCATCCTGTGTCTCGTGCGTATTGTATCGCTTGATCAATCCGTCA
>JBEKGV010000495.1:0-5522 GCA_050012615.1 Acetobacteraceae bacterium
TCCGGCGCCCGGCATGCTAACTGGCCGAATCTACATTTGCAAATGGTTCTCAGTCGCACTCTATTGCAAATGATTCGCAATTGCGCCAGTCCTGCTCCAGCGGGGATCTGGAGCCAGCAGGAATGTCAAGCGACACCAAAACAACCATCAATCGGTGCATTGCCGGATACGCGGCATCAGCCTCGATGGCGGGCGGGCGGCTGATCGCCGCCACGGCGGCATGGGCGTTCTGTTGCGCCTGTTTCCACGCAACCCTCGCCGCGCCTCCCGCGCTGAGTGTTCCCAGCGATGAAGCTTACCAGCCAGACCTGAATGGCGGTCAGGGATCGCTGCTGGACAAGCTTTACCGTACCAACCTGCTTCTGGGCGACATGGGCGGTCTCCGTGAGGAGTTGGCCAAATATGGCATGTCCATCGCGATCCAGGAAACCAGCGAGGTGCCTGGTAACGTCACCGGTGGTACCCATAAGGGTGCCGACTATGACGGCCTGACGCAGATGTTGCTGCAACTGGATACCCAACGGGCTTTCGGCTGGTATGGCGGCACCCTCAACATCAGCGCCCTACAGGTACACGGCAGAAGTCTGAGTGAGGACAATCTACAGACCCTGCAAACCGCGAGCGGGATCGAGGCCGATCGATCGACCCGTCTGTGGGAACTGTGGTACCAGCAGAAATTCCTGGAGGAAGACCGGCTTGACATCAAGATCGGCCAGCAAAGCCTGGACCAGGAATTCATGGTCAATCAGAACGCCGCCTATCTCATCAACACGATGTTCGGCTGGCCGCTGGTACCCTCGGAGGATTTGCCGGGCGGTGGGCCAGCCTATCCGCTGTCCGCCCTGGGTGTTCGCCTGAGAGCGCGGCCGATCGATCCGCTCACGTTCCTGTTGGGTGTCTTCAACGGCAGCCCGGTATCCAACAACATGGGCGATCCTCAGAAGGTCAATGCATCGGGCACGAGTTTTCCGGTCCACGGCGGCGTCCTGGTGATCGGGGAGATGCAATTCACCTACCCGTCGCTCGGTTCGATGATCAACGCGAATGAGGCTGAACCGCTCGCCCGGACTTACAAGCTGGGTTTCTGGTACGACTCAGAGAATTTCGCCGATCAGCAATTTGACAATAACGGTCTGTCCCTCGCCAATCCCGCCAGCAACGGCGTGCCGCTCAATCATCACGGCGATTTCAGCGTCTACGCCACCGCCGACCAGTTGGTCTGGGTCGATCCGCATGAGGGCGACCGGACGATCAATCTGTTCGCCCGCGTACTGGGCGCACCACAGGCGAACCGCAACATGGTCACCTTCAGCGCGAACGCTGGATTGACCTTCCACGAGCCATTCCTGCACCGCGACTTCGACACGCTCGCGATCGGTATGGGCTTCGGCAAAATCAGCGGCGCCGATGCCGCGATGGACAAGGCCACGGCATTTTACACAGGCACCTACGTCCCGATACGTGGCAGCGAAACCTATCTGGAGATCACTTACCAATACCAGGCGACGCCGTGGCTGCAGATTCAGCCGGATGTCCAGTATGTGTTCACGCCCGGAGGCGGCCTCGCGGATCCCAACAATCCGGGACATGTCATCGGCAACGAACTGGTGTTGGGCGTCCGGACGAACATCCTGTTTTGAGCGGAGTCCCTGCAGGGCAACGACGCCCGCCTTGACCGGCAGCCCCTCACTTGCTAATGAGAATAATTCGCATCTGACCGCGTCAACCCCGCCACCAACGTGGATCCAAACATGAGCGCGCAAATCGATCGACAGCACAGGCGGACGGTCACCGGAATAGCAGCGTTCCTGATCACCGCGCTGCCCGTCCTCCCCCTGCCGGCACGAGCGGACGACCCGCGTGGCTTCCTGGAGACGGTCAAGAAGCACGCCACCCTCACCTCGACCGTGCCGGAGAATGGCGACCAGAACCCCTACGCGATCGTGGTAGCGCCGATCTCGGCCGGGAAGATCCAAAAGGACGACGTGCTGGTCGATAATTTCAACGACATATCGAACCTGCAGGGCCTGGGCACCACTATTGTCGATTATAATCCGGCCACGAAGCAGACGACGCTGTTCGCCTCGCTTCCCCGCCACCTTCCGCAATGTCCCGGTGGCGTGGGGCTGACCACCGCGATGACGATGCTAAAAAGCGGCTGGGTGATCGTCGGCAGCACGCCCAGTACCGACGGCACCACCCGCACCAAGGGCGATGGCTGCCTGCTCGTGCTTAATCCCAACGGTCAACTCGTCGACACCTGGGTCGGACCCGAGATCAATGGCCCATGGGGCAACATGGCGATCATCGACAATGGCACGAGCGCCACCTTGTTCGTCAGTATGGCGGGGTTCGACCTTCCTGGCCCTGGGGTGCTCGATCCTCAAAGCGGCTATCCGGTCACCGTGCATAAAGCGACCGTTTTGCGGATCGAATTGAACGTTCCGGCCGGCAAACCGCCCACGATCCGAAGCAAGACCGTCATCGCCAGCGGCATCAGTGCTCGCGCCGACAGGGGTGACTTCCTGATCGGTCCCACCGGCCTGGCCCTCGCCTCCGACAATTCCACCCTCTATGTCTCCGACGC
The DNA here is from genome assembly GCA_050012615.1 of Acetobacteraceae bacterium. Lineage (GTDB taxonomy): Bacteria > Pseudomonadota > Alphaproteobacteria > Acetobacterales > Acetobacteraceae > Rhodopila. The sequence goes on from JBEKGV010000495.1 coordinate 2,588, forward strand.
GCTTGAAAACCGGATTATCGCCATAGCGGATGCGACGACGCGCACGACCAGTGCCGGCACCGGTCAGGAGGTGACCAGGGAAGGGCTGCTGCAGCACCCGCTGGCGTTGATCGCCCTGCCGAACGGCCACCTGCTCACGTGCAATGGATGGAACGGAAAGGTGGTGGAGATCGATCCGGCGACACACAAGCAGATCTATGCTCAGTGGATTGATTCCAACCAGGCGCAATCGCCGCCTGGCAACGGCGATTTGTTCGGCCTCGCCATGCGGCCGGATGGAAAGGCGTTCTATTATGTCGAGGACGACATGAACACCGTTGTGGAAGCACGATGAGCGATCGACCGCGCGGCACGCCGCGTTCATCCCGCCGAAGCGTCCTTACCAGCGCGGGCGGTTTGCTCGCGCTCGCTGGGTCGACATCGAGTGCCCTTGGGATGGAACGTGCGGCATCGGCGCCTGCCTCCACGCCTACCTCCACGGGGGGATTCTGGGGTGCGCGCCAGGCCGGCATAACAACGCCGCAGCAGACCCACACGTATTTCATGGCTTTCGACCTGACCGCACCCAAGAGGGATCAGGTCGTGGATTTGTTGCGCACCTGGACACAGACGGCGGCTCGGCTGACCGCCGGTCAGACCGCGGCGCCGTTCGGCAAGGACCTCGATGCTCCGGGCGTCGACTCCGCCGAAGCGCTTGGTCTGACGCCCGCGAGGCTCACGATCACATTTGGTTTCGGTTCCGGACTATTCACCAAGGACGGTGCGGATCGTTACGGCCTCGCGGCACGACGGCCAGAGGCGCTGATCGACTTGCCTAGGTTTAATGGCGATCAACTGGTGCCGACTGCCACCGGAGGCGATTTGTCGGTGCAGGCCTGCGCGGACGACGCTCAGGTTGCATTCCACGCCGTTCGGCAACTCGCCGCCCGCGCCTACGGCATCGCCGACGTTCTCTGGGCCCAATCCGGGTTCCTGTCGAAGCCGGCCGACAGCGAGACCCCGCGCAATCTCATGGGTTTTAAAGACGGTACGCATCGGCCCGCCGCCTTGGAGAAATTCGTTTGGGTTGGCGACGAAGGGCCCGATTGGATGCGTGACGGCAGCTACCTCTTGGTGCGGCGGATCCGCATGGCGCTCGAGCACTGGGACCGCACGAATGTCGGCTTCCAGGAACAGACGGTGGGACGGCACAAATACTCCGGCGCGCCGCTCGGCCTGACGCACGAAAACGAACCTTTGCGACTTGATCGGACCGACAAGGACGGCAATCCGGTGATCCCGGAGAACGCTCATGTGCGACTGGCCAATGCGGCCACGAACGGCGGGGCGGAGATCTTGCGTCGCGGGTATTCATACAATGATGGAGTAAACTTCACCGCCGAACGCTGGCCGCCGTGGCGTCAGGGAATGGAATATGATTCCGGGCTGTTCTTTATTGCCTACCAGCGGGATCCTCGCAGCGGTTTCGTGCGGATCTTCGGGAACATGGCGAAGTTCGACATGCTCAATCAGTTCGCGACGCACGTCGGCGGCGGCTTGTTCGCATGTCCGCCGGGAGCGCGCGCCGGCGAGTTCATCGGTCAGCGTCTGTTCGCCACCGTCTGACCGAGTGCCGATGCCTCAGTGCGTGGGTTGGTCGGCTGCGTCTTTGCCGTCCGGGCTCTTCGCGTCCACGGGGGCGAGGCCAAGCGTGGCGTAAACGCGCTTGCTGGCCGGCCACTCCCGCATCAAGGTATCGCGTTTGGTGTATCCAGCCACGCCAAGTGCTGCCAGGGCAGCGAAACTAAACGCCCAGGCCGCGGTGAGGATGCGATCGTGGCGGCGAATGCGAGGCGACAGGTCTACCTGAGGGGTTCGGGCACCGGCGGCCCCTCTTCAGCCAGCACAGCTTCCACCGGTTCCGGCGTCGGCTCCTCAGCAATCGCTGTGGCTATCCAGTCGTGGGCGCATTTTGCGCACCGCACCGTCCGCGGACGATCGATCAAGGTATCGGGTACCTCATACGTCGCCGAACAGGATGGGCATCGAATACGCATGTCTTACTGCGACCCTACGATCTGAAAGCGGACTTTCGGTGTTACAGGTGTGTCCATTTCATCCGGGATGCAACGGCCCGGCTCAATTCGCTGCTGCCTCTGACTTGCCGTCCCCACAGGCAATGCCGTGACCGGGGGACAGGTCTGACTTTTCGGCCGCCGCGCAGCCAAGACCGCCGACAGTCGCGGCCCTGACACGGTAAGACGGCTCCGAGGCTGTGACATTGGGGCTGCCATGGGCGGGGTAAATCCATCCCCGCTCACTGCCTAGCACACCGCCCAAAATGGCGGTCGTCGCCGCAATCCCGGCAGCCCAGAGCACTGGCCGGAGCTTACGCGCCACGCTGGTCCTGCGGGACGAAACGAAGGGCGGAATTGGGTTGCCCGCCGCCCACGACGCGGGGATGTCGCGCCGCGCGAGATACCGGCTCGGCTCGGTGCGGTCCGTCAGCTGGGGCCGAGGATCTGCAAGGCAATCCAGGCGGGGATCTCGAGCTAAGGACCAATCGGCTTCGCGACCGATCTCTCCGGAAGGCCGAGACAGCGACGAGGGACGCAACGGTTCGGGATCAGGCGCCGAGCGTCGCGCGAGATCCTGGTCAGTGCGAAGCATTGGCCGGTACGCGGATGCCGGACCCGGCTTGTTCGACCCGCTGATATTGGGCGAAACCCTCAGCGCCGACGCCATTTCGTCCCTCGATGGGGTCGGGCGGCGCCCTGGCTCAGCCGGGCGATATGGTGGCGGCGGACCCGGACGTCCTGCCACGGAACCCGGACCACCGTCGCGTCGTGCGAGACGCGGTGCCACGTTACTGAAAGATGGCTTAGCCGGGCGAAAGATGAGTTCTGCCGGCCCGGCTTCCGATCGTGGAACGCCAGCTGATTCTTCCGGAGGGGAC
>JBEKGV010000496.1:0-4436 GCA_050012615.1 Acetobacteraceae bacterium
CGGTGTCTTTGTGCGGAGGCATCAGCGCCTCGCCGGCGGCGGGCAAGTTGACCATCGCGGCGTCGTCCTTGATCAGACGGCGGCACGCGTCCAGATAGTCGCGGCTCAACAGTTTCGCGACCGGCACATCCACCTGCGACATATCGGCGACGAAGGCGTCCCGGTCTCGGTAGGCGAGACGTGCGGCCTCGACATGCCGATGGGCGCGGATCGTGCCCAACGGGCCATCGGGCGCATCGCCCAAACCCTCCAGCATGCCGAGCATCATCAGAACAAGAATGCCCTGACCATTCGGCGGGATCTGATACACGTCGTAGCCGTTCCATTTCAGCGTGATCGGCTCGACGAACTCCGCGTTGGCGAGGCCGAGCGCGAAATCCTCCTCGGTGTGCAAGCCGCCATGCTTGCGCAAAGTGCCGACAATGTTGGCCGCGATCGGGCCCTCATAAAAGGCGCGGGCGCCATGGCGGGCGACCGACCGTAATGTCTCGGCCAGCCCCGGTTGGACAAACAAATCACCGGCTTTGGGCGCGGCGCCGCCCGGCAGGAAGTGCCACGCTCCGTTCTGGCGCAATTTCGGTTCCAGGCGCTTCCAGTCCCAGGAGACTTTGGGCGCGACCGGCCAGCCTTCCTCGGCGTAGCGGATCGCCGGCTGCAGCAACTCGTCCAGGCCCTTGCGGCCGTGCGCTTTCAGCAGCGTCTCCCAGGCGTTGATCGCGCCCGGCACGGTGACGGCATGGGCTGAGATATGATCGATCGCGCTGATCCCGGCTTTTTCGTACCAATCGATCGTGGCTGCCGCTGGGGCACGGCCCGAGCCGTTCAGGCCGATGACCTTCCCTGAGCCGGCGGGGGCATAGAGACAGAAACAATCGCCGCCGATGCCGGTCGATTGCGGCTCGATCACGCACAGCACCGCGCAGGCGGCGACCGCCGCGTCGAGCGCGTTGCCGCCATCGCGTAAGACGTCCAGCGCGGTCAACGTCGCCGCCGGCATCGAGGTGGCCGCCATGCCGTGGGTGGCATAGACCGGGCTGCGGCCGGGAAAATGATAATCGCGCATTAAGAGTCCTTTGGTGCCAGCGGTGTAGTCCAATTGGGTTCGCCAACCGGGCTCGGTGGTAGTATGACGAAGGCGGGGCAGTCTGACAAAAGGCATCGCATGGCCGATATCATCACCTATGCGGACTTTGAGAACGTGGACATCCGGGTCGGCACGATCATCGACGCCCAACCATTCCCTGAGGCGCGGAAGCCCGCGGTCAAGCTGGCGATCGATTTTGGGCCGGAACTCGGGGTGAAGCGGTCCTCGGCCCAATTGACGGTGCACTATCAGCCGGATCGGCTTCTGGGCAGGCAGGTGTGCGCGGTGGTTAATTTCCCGCCGCGACAAATCGGCCCGTTCATCAGCGAGGTCCTCACATTGGGCATGCCCGACGCGGATGGGGCGGTCGTGCTGATCGCACCCGACTTCAAGGTGCCCAGCGGCGGCAAGCTGTTCTGATGGCCACCCATTATCTGACTGTGTCGTGGGAGGAGTTCCACCGCGACGCGAAGGCTTTAGCCGAAATCCTTGCCGGCCTGGGCTCCTGGCGCGGGATCGTCGCGATCAGCCGCGGCGGCCTGGTGCCGGCGACGATCATCGCGCGAGCCCTGAACATCCGTGTCGTGGAGACGGTGTCTGTCGTTGCCTACGACCAGTTCTCGCGCGGCGACGAGGAGACTCTGGGCGAGCCCAAGGTCACGAAATTACCCGACTTCGCGGGCGATGGGGAAGGTTTCCTGATCGTCGACGATCTGGTCGATAGCGGCTCCACGGCCCGCGTCGTTCGGGCGATGCTGCCAAAAGCCCACATGGCCGTTGTTTATGCCAAACCCGCTGGGCGAGGGCTCGCCGATCATGTGCTGAAGGAGGTCAGTCAGGACACCTGGATCGTGCTGCCATGGGAACAAGATTAACCGGAATGATCGTGGTCTTTTATGTTGCGGATTCATAAGAATCCAAGGAACTGAGCCGACGACAACGATTGGCTTAACGCAATCGCGGTAATTTTCAGCGGGAATGCGGTGCGGCATTTTTTCGACACATGAAATTTTAGTGGCGTCGGCGCGAGGGAACCCGCCTGAAGTTGTCACGTTGACAATTCATGCGGTCGAACTGCCGGCAGGCAAGCCTCGGTACCGCTCAACTCAAAGCAGGTGGATGTCCAATGGCTGATCTGAATGACCCGTCTGACACTCGCGGCCGATTGATCGCGGCCAGCAAGGTGAATGGCACCAGCGTTTACAACCGCGCAGGTGAGAAGCTTGGCAGTATTTATGATGTCATGCTGAACAAGCAATCAGGAAAAGCCGAGTACGCCGTCATGAGCTTCGGCGGTTTTCTGGGAATTGGTGACAGGTATCACCCGCTTCCCTGGACAGTGCTGAATTATGATCCGGCGCAGGGCGGCTATGTGGTCGATATCGACCGTGACCGCCTCGAGGGTGCGCCGTCCTACGCGGCCGATGAGAGCGCGCTGTGGGACGATCCCGCCTACGGTCGCCGCGTCTCCGACTATTACGGTGGAATTCTGGTTTGATGTAGACGAGAGCTGGTGTAACGGCTGCGGGGTCGATGATCGACCCGATGCCGTTATACCGGTTCATTTGAGTACCGGTTCAAAGCATTATCACCGGTCAATTCGTCATCGCCGCGCTCGATGACTCAGGGCATCATCGCCAACCAATTCGTTATGGCCGGGCTTTACCTATAAGAGTAACATATCTCGGTTTCATTCGAGATTTCAATCGATTGCAGACAACCCCTCGATTCGGGGGCGTATGGAACTTGCTGGCTTTCGTGCTTGCGATGACCGCGGAACGATTCGCATGTACTTCGAATCGGGAAACTCCATTCGATAACCAAATGAGATGCGTTCATTTCGCAGGGACGAACCGGAGGGAACCGTGTTGGGTGACCGTCCCGATAGGTCAATGAATTCGGCGGGCGATATCAGCAACGCCCCGAATACAGTACAGCCAGCCCAGGAGTGAGGCGCCGTGAAAGCCTGCGGGCTCCTTTCACGTCAGAGTGGTGGCTGCTTCTTAATCCGCTGGTCGCTGCGCCGCTTCCTAAGCCGCTCGCATCGCCTCGTGAGCGGCACCGTAGGTAGATTCCGAACCTTCCGCGACTCGCCGACCGTTTGCGACCTCGGGATCAGGAAGGTGGCAACACACCATGCTTCCAGGTTTCCTCCCCTTCAAACTTGGGGTCGTTCGTGTCGCACGAGCGGCCCCTTTTTGGTTTGTCGCCCCGCGCCCAGCCCATCCCCAAGACGCCAAACAGGCGCGCCCGCGGCGCGCCGGATCATGGGGGAATGCGGGTTCGATCCGGAAACTGGCCAACTGGGCTGACCAGCCCGATTGTCGCCTCGTGTCCGCACAGCCATTATGGATGGCGAGACCGGATGTGAGGGTCCATGCCACCGAAACCGCCTGAGCCCGCGAACGATGATGCGGCGCCTCGGCCAGGGATTACCTGGAATTTCACAAGGGCGAGCCTGGAACGGGCGAAGCTGCTGGCCTCCCTGTCGCTGGCCCAACAGGCGAGCCCGACCCAGGACACCCGGCCAGCGGGCAACGTGCCCTAGGTCCCCGCCCCATGCCCTCCGGTGTAACGGCCCCGGGGCTACCTGGCTGCACAGTTCTCCGAGACGGTCACTGTCTCATGCAATCGGTGCGATCGACGGGGCGTGCTGCTGACCCCTCGGTTGCTCGCCGAGTATGGCCCGAACGTCCCGGTCCCCGAACTGCGGCAGATCATCGCCGCCGACTGCCCGCGCATGATCGAGGGCAAGATACACGACGTGTGCGGCATTCATTTTCCGGGGTTGGCCGGTTGATCGGTTGGGAGTTGTGCAATGCCTGAACGGCCAATGAGACACAGATGGCTACCGAATGTCATCGCTGCGGTTATCTTTATCCTGGGGGCAATCGTGGTCTACACGATTGTGGAGTGGCTGGGCTTTAGGTAAGAAAAAGGCCGCCCAACGCTGAGCGGCCATCAGTTTCTGCCGCTGCGTCAGCCGCTGCCGCCGCCATTGCCGTTCCGCAGAGGTGGCGGAGGCGCGTGGACGACCTTTCCACTTGGCGAAACGTACGTGTTGCTATCGTCCGTGACGCCTGCGCAAGCCGCCAGGGACGCGCAGATCAGCAATATCGCGAGCTTCCGCACGTTCAACCTCCCGGTCCGAACCGCCCAGCCAGGGAAGCCATGCGCCATGCGGAAATCGGCTTTCAGCGATGAAATAGGTATTTTCCGGCGGTAGACCGATCGGTGCCGCGCCCAAATAGTGCGCACACGATGATTGCCTGCCCTTCCAAACTTGACGCGCGACTGTCTATGACCTTTCCCCCAAGCAGTCGCGGGTCCTTTTTGTCGGCGCCGGGTTGTC